>JADDPM010000055.1 GCA_016781885.1 Rubrobacter sp. | reverse complement strand
CCTGGGCGAGTGGGGCGGACACCGCAAGGCTGCCGGGGTCTCGATCGGCGCCGGTCACTTCGACGCTTTCGTGGCCGGGGTGAACGAGGCGGTGCGGGCGCAGGAGAAGAAGAACCCGGAGGTCTTCGAGCCCCCGATCGGGGTGGACGCGGAGGTCCCACTCGGGAGTCTGGCGGAGGGGCTACTGGACTGGCACGAGCGGCTCGCGCCCTTCGGAAGCGGAAACTATCGGCCGGTCTTCGTGACGGAGGGGTTGCGGGTCGAGAGGTCGCGCCAGCTCTGGGAGGGCATGAACCTCGTAAACCTCGGGGACGGGCTCGTAGCGAAGCTGGCGGGGCCGGAGGAAGCTGTCCCGGCGGGCGCGTTCGACGCAGCGTACACCGTGAGCAGGAACGCGTACTCCGGGGCCGCCGAGCTCGAGATACTCGACCGGAGAGCATAGAGGCGTGAACGCTATAGGGGTAGATGTGGGGGGGACCAAGATCGCCGCTGGCGTGGTGACGCCGGAGGGCGAGGTCCTAAAGGAGGTTCGCCATCCCACGGCGCACACGCCTGAGCGGGTGTTGGAGGGTATCGCGGGGGCTATCGAGGAGGTCCGGGACGGGTTCGAGGTCGGAGGGGTTTGCCTTGGGGTACCGGGGACCGTACTCTCGGCGGAGAACAAGGTGATCTTCTCCCCCAACCTGCACGCTATCGAAGGCATCCCCCTGAAGGAGGAACTCGGCAAGAGGACGGGCCTGTGCGTTACGGTCGAGAACGACGCCAGCGCCGCCGCCTGGGGCGAGTTCAGGTTCGGGGCCGGGAGCGAGGTTGGGCACCTCGTTTTCATAACGCTCGGGACGGGGGTGGGTGGAGGTGTGATCACGAACGGCGCCCTCTTGCGCGGGGCGCAAGGAGCGGGCGGGGAGCTCGGACACGTTACGATCCAGGCGACCGGCCCTCGATGTAACTGCGGTAACCGCGGATGTCTGGAGGCTCTCGCGTCGGGCACCGCGATACAACGGCGCGCCCGTGAGGTCGCCAGCGAACGACCCGGCTCTGCTCTGGGCGAGATTGCCGCCGAGAGGAAGGTGCTCGGGGAGGACGTCACGGAGCTGGCGCGGCGGGGCGATGAGGCGGCGATCTCGGTTCTGGTGGAGGCCGGGACGTGGCTCGGTGTGGGGCTCGCCGGGTTCGTCAACGTCTTCAATCCGGAGGTAATAGCGGTGGGCGGCGGGGTAGCTGAGGCGGGGGACCTGATCCTGTCCCCCGCCCGCCGGGAGGTCAACCTTAGGTCCCGCTCTCCCGGACGCGACCTCGTGCGAATAAAAGAAGCTACTCTAGGTCCCGCCTCCGGCGTCCTCGGCGCGGCCGCCCTCGCCCGTTACCCCTCGGGCGAGTACGTCTTCGGCCAGTAGGGTTTCCTTTGCCTCTAGCAGTCGTCCCGACCCCCATAGGCAACCTCGAAGACATCACCCTGCGCGCCCTCCGTACCCTGCGCGAGGCGGATGCCATAGCCTGCGAGGACACGCGCCGCACCGGGCGTCTCCTCGCCCACTACGAGATAAAGAGGTCGCTCGTCTCCTACCATGAGCACAACGAGGAGCGCCTCGCTCCCGAGCTGGCCGAGAGAGCACGCTTCGAAAAGGTCGCGCTCGTCTCCGACGCCGGCACTCCTCTAATCTCCGACCCCGGCTACCGGCTCGTCCGTGCCTGCATCGAAGCTGGCGTGGAGGTCGAGGTGCTGCCCGGTCCCTCGGCCGCGATGACCGCGCTTGTAGCCTCCGGGTTGCCGGTGGATACGGCGGTCTTTCTCGGCTTCCTTCCGCGTAAAGGCCGGGAGCGGACCGTGCTGCTCGACCGGATAAAGCGCGAAGCATCAACGTTCTTGCTTTACGAGTCGCCGCACCGGCTAGCGAAGACGCTAAAGGATCTGCCCGCGGAGACGCCGGTCGCCGTGTGCAGGGAGCTGACGAAGCTACACGAGGAGGTCTTTAGGGGGACGGCGGGGGAAGCGGCGGAGCACTTCGCGGAGGGGGTGCGCGGGGAGGTCGTGCTCGCCATACGGGGCGGGACGGCGGCGGAGCCTACGAACTTCGAGGAGGTCGTCGCGAGGGCGCGGGGGTACGTTGCGGACGGGGAGAGCCCATCGAGGGCTGCGGCGCGGGCGGCTAAGGAGGCTGGACAGAAGCGTGGCGAGGTGTATGACCGGCTCGTAAACTCTTGACGTGCGGATGTGGCTTGGTTCGTTAGCGAACCGGCCACGTCCGCAGGGAGGTGCTACTACCTTTCGGCTGGTTGCGTCCTTGCCTCGCTTGTTTTCTCCGGGTCCGAGCGCCAGACGAGGTACGAGTAAATGAGCAACCAGAGGAGACAGATCGCTACGATCGCGAGAAAAGCCATTTGTGCCCAGGCCAAGCTTGCGAGTCCGGTGAGGCCCATTTCGATAAAAATCAGACCCATCTGCACGAATAGCCAACCCCCGAGCCGGTGCTTTTTGATCCAGGAGAGCTTGCTGGTAAGCGTCCACGGCGTCTTGATGCCCACGAACCAGCTGGGCCGGATCTTACCTAGCAGGTTTCCTACCACGACGAACAACCCGCCGACCAGGGTCGGTACCACGACCGTGACATCGATTTCCATCCCTTGGATCCAGAGCAGAATGAAGCCGTAGACGAGGGCCAAGACCGCGACCGTCGACAGGCGAAACACGGAGTAGGCGCCCCGGAATTGCGCGTAGCTGGCGCGCCCGGGATAGATCCTGGGCACAAGCAGCATTACGAGGTAGACGCCAAGCGTGAGCAGCGGCAGCAGCATTAAGCCCTCGAACTTGCCGCCGTAACGATCGGGCTGCCCTTCAAGCCCCCAATGACCGGTATTTGATCCGGCGCTGAGGGCCAGACTACCGCCCCGAGCACGAACATCGCTGCTATGAGCACCCATTGAGGCAACTCAGTCCGCAGGTGGGTGCGCATCTGTTTCACTCCTTCCCTCCTTCGCCGTGGGCTCCTTGCTGTCGCCCTTCTTCTCCATACCCACTCCCAAAAGCTCCATTACGGCACCGACCATCTCCTCGTAGACGGCGACGTTGAGGCTGTAGAAGATGGTGTTCCCCTGCCGCTCGGTCACGACTAGATTGGCCTCCTTGAGCACGTTTAGATGCCCCGAGAGGGTGGACTTCGTAATGGGGAACTCGCTGGAGATCCCGCCTGCGCTCATGTTTCCAGAGCGCAGCAAGCGCAAGATTCCTCTCCGCGTCGGGTCGGCCAAAGCCTTGAACACCTTATCCATCAACACCACCGAATCACGCTCGCACTTGGACCATTATTTCGTTATTTCGCCAATTAACGAAATAATAACCCATCCGTAGAGGTTGAGGAAGAGGAGATGTGCAAGTAGTTGGGGTGGATGTGACGGTGTGACTTCGCTGACGCCTGATCCTCTACCGCTTTATAATGCCCTCCGGTGCAGGCTCTCGGGGGGTAGGGGTTGATGTTCGTAGATTCGCATACGCACCTTACGCGGCTTGAGGTCTCGCCTGAGGAGGCGGTCGAAAGGGCTGCTGAGGCGGGGGTGATCGCCGTCGTCAACATCGGCACTGACGTGGATGACTCGCAAGAGGGTGCGAAGCTCGCGGCGGCGCTGCCGAACGTCTACTCGTCGGCGGGGATACACCCGCACAACGCGGGGACTTACACGGCGTCGGATCTAGAAGCGTTGGCGGAGCTCTCGGAGTCACCGGGGATCGTAGCCGTTGGGGAGGTCGGGCTGGATTACCACAGGGGGGATTGGTCCGGGGAGATCCAGAGGGCACTATTCGAGGATGTGATCTCTCTTGCCAACGATACCCGCCTGCCCCTGATCATCCACTCTAGAAAGGCCTTCCCCGACACCTTCGCCATCCTCGCCCGCGCCCGCGTCCTCGTAGTCCTTCACTGCTTCGAGGGCGGCGAGCCCGAAGCGAAGGAGGCTGCGGAGCGCGGCTACTACGTCGGTCTCGCCGGTAACGTCACCTACAAGAACAGCAAAACGGCGGAGGTCTTGGGAATGCTCGACCCGGAGCGCATCCTGGTCGAGACGGATGCCCCATATCTGAGCCCGCAGACGGTGCGCAAGGAGACGAACGAGCCGAGGAACGTGGTACACACCGCTCGCTTCGTCGCCGAACGTATCGGCATGGACGAGGAGGAGTTCGGCGCCCTCACGAGCCGCAACGCCCGTAACGTCTTCAGCCTGCCGCTGGAGGTCTAGCGCAGCGTTGCACCGGCCCGAGCCCCGCCCCAAGAAACGCCTCGGCCAGCATTTCCTCGTAGACCCGAACACCGCCCGCATCGTCGCCCGGGGCGTCGGCGAGGAAGACGTCGTCCTTGAGGTAGGCCCGGGACGCGGCGCCCTCACCACCGTACTCGCCGAACAGGCACGGCTCGTACACGCGGTCGAGCTGGACCCGGATGTGGTCCCTGCCTTGCGAAAGGCGCTCGGGTCGCATCGAAACGTCCTCATCCACGAGGGCGACGCCCTGACCTTCGACTACGGCGCTCTGGACCCGCAACCGAACAAGCTCGTCGCGAACCTCCCCTACAACGTCGCCTCGCCCCTGGTGCTGCGACTGCTGGAGGAGGCGGGGTTCCTCACCGGACTGCGGTTCATGGTGCAGCTAGAGGTGGCGCGCCGGATGGCGGCTGAGAGGAGGACGAAAGACTACGGGGCCTACGCGGTCTTCGCGCAGCTCCTCGCGGAGGTACGGGTGGCGCATAAGGTCTCGCCGCTGGTCTTCGATCCGCCGCCCCGTGTATGGTCGGCGGTCGTCGCGATGGAGCGGCGGGGGGTCCCTGAGGACTACGAGCGCACGAAGGAGCTCGTGCTCGCCGCCTTCAAGAGCCGCCGCAAGCGCCTCGTGAACAACCTGCCCGAGCCGTTGCGCGGAGACGCGCCTGACGCCTTACGCCAGCTTGGCTACGGGCCGGACGCGCGGGCCGAGGAGTTGAGACCGGAGGACTTCGTGGCGCTCTCGCGCGTGCTTGCGGGGAGGGCGGCTTGAGCAGGATGCTTTCGCGGGCGTTCGCGAAGGTCAACTACGCGCTAGAGGTGCGGGGGACGCGGCCTAACGGGTACCACGAGGTCTCCACGGTCATGCAGAGCATCTCTTTGGCCGAAGAGGTAGAGATAGAGACCGTTGCCGCGGGCTTCGAGCTCGTGGTGGAGCCGGAGGATGCCGGGATCGGGCCGCTCGAGGAGAACACTGTCTACAGGGCGTGGAGGATGCTCGCAGAGCTCGCCGGCGTCGAGCTTCCGGCTAGGGTGAGTCTGCGCAAGAAGATACCCGCTGGGGCCGGACTCGGGGGCGGATCAGCGGACGCGGCGGCCACGCTCGTGGGTCTGAACGAGCTCTTCGGGCTGGGATTGAGCGACGAGGAGCTAAGAAAAATTGGGCTAAAGATCGGGGCAGACGTGCCGTTCTGCCTTTCGGGTGGCACGGCGCTGGGTGAGGGAATCGGCGAAGTCTTGAGGCCCCTTCCGCCACCGCCGCCGCACTATCTGGTGATAGCCAAACCGGCCGCGGGAGCGGAGACCGCCCGAGTCTACCAATCCTACGACGAACGGCCCAAAGAAGGTAACTTCTCCGCCTCTCCGGCGGTAGAAGCCCTGCGGAGGGGCGATCTTGGATCGCTGGTCCGCGCTCTCGGCAACGACCTCGCCTCGGTGGCGGAGGGTCTCGTGCCGGAGGTGCGGGAGCTGGAGGAGGAGCTCTTGCGCGCGGGTGCCCTGGGAGCCGTAATGAGCGGGACCGGGACAGCGGTCTGTGGCATCTTCAGCTCCGAGGCGGGGGCTAGAGCCGTAGCGGAAGGGCTGCGGGCGCACTTCGTTGGAGTCTATGAGCCGGTCGTGCGCGGGGTAGAGTTCCTGTAGGGTGGCAGACGGAGATCTCTGGCTTCGCCGTCACAGCTTGCCCGGTCCTGTTTCCGTTGCGCGGCGATTGAGCTCAGGCGTTCGGAGATCGCCCGCACGTCACCCGGAGTCGTAGCCGAGCTCTTACGGCCGGTAGCACCATATTATATGCGTGTGCATCACGAACAGGATATCGTCCATCGCCCGGCGGCTGTCCGACCGCTTGACCCCGGGTTGTGTAGCCCTCTGTGCTTCGTTGGGATGAGCGGATCTAGCCGCTCCCACAAGCCGTCGCCGACGGCAATCCTCTAGCTATTGGTGCGATGCCGTCCGTGGGGGCGACCGATGGCGACCCTGACCTGTTCGCCTGGCTCGTCGCCGCACGCTATGCAGCCCTCCTTGCCGCGGGTCTCGAACGCGACCACGTGGCCGCGGCGGTCGGTCTCGATCTCGCAACAGCGCAGGAGCATCTCCCTTACGCGAGCGCGCCCGCGCTGCACGCGGGACTTCGTGCCCGAGATCGATAGGCCAAGCCTCTCTGCGGCGGTCACCTGCGCTAGTCCTTCAAGCTCCGTCAGTTCTATGGCGTCCCGGTAGCCGTCGGGCAGCTGGTTGATCATCGGGGCGATGCAGTGAGCTATCTCGGCCCGCGCGTCGTTCGACGCCTCGACGTTGATCTCGGCGTCGAGGCTATCCACAACCTCCGCGGCATCGTCACTGAGAACCTCGCGTCGATCCGGGCCCCGGTAGTGGTCGGCGATCGCGTTGCGGGCGATTCGGAACGCCCAGGCGTCCAACCGGTCGGCCGAGGAGAGCGTGTCGATGCTACGCTGCATCCGCACGAAGACTTCTTGGACGATATCTTCTGCGTCCGCCTGGTTTCGGACGCGCCGCCCCACGAACCCACCGAGCCGCGCTCGAAGCTCGCGCCAGCGCCTTTCCTCGCCCCTCGTGCTCACGGGCGCCTCCTCGTGGTGGGAGAAGCGTTTAGCGACATCCGCAGGGGGAGGAAGCCGAGCCGTCGCAGCAGCTGACCTTCTCCGCCTGCTCGCAGCAGGTCGCCTGCTCGTCTGCGGAGCAACACGTGCTCTGCCCCTCGTTTGTAGTAGTGCCGGAGAAGAAGCGCTTGAGGTTCTCGGGTACGTCGACGGATGGTAGCGTCGCCGTCCGCGCGACGCCCGGTCTCGCGAGCTCGGCGAGGATCGCCTCCACGATCAGGCCCGTCGGAGCCTCGGTGTGCTGTTCGCCGCGGTAGTTCCATGCTCGGCAGTCTACCCCTTCTTCGCAGCCGCACAGTTCGCCGCACTCCGAGCAGGGGCTCTCGAGGAGTTCGTCAGCGATGTCGCGGCCGTTCACGAGGATGGTGGGGGAGCCAACGAACCGCAGCTGGCGGGCCTGCTCCTCGTTCACTACGAGCGTCTTGCGAACCTCTAGGCTCGCGCCGATCGAGTCGAGCGCTGGCCGGACGGCCTCGATCGCCGCGCTCAAGCTGGCGTCGCTGTCGCGGCACCGGGAGCAGGTAGCGAGGTCGAGATACAAGAAGTCCACCTCTATTCCCTGCCCGGATGGGGCGGTCTTGCTCGGGGCTTTGGTTGTCACTTCGGTGCCTCCTTCCTTGGCGCTCTTTACGCCTCGGGTTACATCTCTCATCTATAAAGACGGAAACATCGCCCGATGGACGCAAGACGGGAGGCGCATCAGAGCGCAGAGCAGGTCGTGGGAAGAGCAATCGGCCTCATCCTATTAGTCCGGAGCGACGAAGCTTGAGTGTCCACAGTGCGCCCTCGGTCTGCGCTAGCCTATACCCCGCGCCAATCCGAAAACACCTCGAATTATTCTGAAATAGGATTTAAGACACTACGCTCAAGTTCGGGGCTATAGCGTGCCCACCCTCAAACCCTGGGCTAAAACACCTCTGACGCTTTTTGGATCGACTCCGAGGTGAAGGATACCTTGGGAGGTGTGCGGAAACCTACACACGCAGTCGCTACGTTAGACGAGACCTCATGTAACCTCACTGGAGCTTCGTTAGGAAGTATTTGAGGACGCAGAGGCGGTAAGCAGGAGCACGGAGCTGGAGGCTGACGGTTACAAGCGGCTCCGGTATAATCGCGGCGTCGCGGGCGGTCCTGTCGGAGATGTGGAGGCGGGGACGTTCGTGTTGGGGCGTGGCCAAGTGGCAAGGCACCGGGTTTTGGTCCCGGGATCGCAGGTTCGAATCCTGCCGCCCCAGCCCACGATCCAGAGGGACGTGGGTGTCGGAGCCGCGAGCGTATAGGAGTTTTCAGCAGCCCATGTTCCAGCGCGAAGAGGGGCCGATCTTCGCCGCCGTCCTGGCGGCCGGTAAGGGTACCCGGATGAGGTCTAACCGGGCCAAGGTGCTGCACACGATCTGTGGCGTGCCGATGGTGAACTACGTGATCGCCGCGCTCGCGCCGCTCGCGCCGCAACGTACCCTGGTCGTAGTCGGGCACCAGGCCGACGAGGTGGAGGCGGTTCTGCCACCGAAGGTCGAGCCCGTCCTCCAAAAGGAACAGAACGGCACCGGAGACGCGGTTCGCGTGGCCCTGGAGGCCATAGAGGGGGAGGATGAGGGTATCCTGCTCGTCGTCAACGGCGACGGCCCCCTAATCTCGGACCGCACGCTCGCGGAGCTTGTCGAGCGCCACCGCTCGGCTAGGGTGGGGGCGACGGTGTTGGTCGCGGAGGTCGACGACGCGACGGGTTTGGGCCGGGTAATGGAGGACGCCGGGGTGGTCCAGATCGTCGAAGAGAAGGACGCGACGGAGGAGGAGAAAAGAGTGCGTCTCGTCAACCTCGGCCTCTACGCCTTCGAGATATCCGAGATCCGGCACGCCCTGGGGCTCGCGGGAACCGGGAATGCCCAGGGCGAGCTATATCTCACGGATGCCCTGGAGATCATCGGCAGGAGGAGCAGGGCGGTGACGCACCGGGTGAAGAACCTCCAGGAGGCGAACCTGGTCAACGACCGGTCCCAGCTGGCTCTGGCCGAGGAGATCGTCCGGCGGCGCATTCTGGACGCCCACATGCGCGCCGGGGTGACTGTCAGAGACCCGGTCAGCACGCACATAGAAGCGACCGTGGAGATCGGGCGGGACACGGTGATCCTGCCGGGCACGTTCCTGCGCGGGGAGACGAGGATAGGTTCGGACTGTGTGATCGGCCCTTCCACCGACTTGCTCGATACGGTGGTCGGCGACGGGGCGCTCGTCGAGCACTCGGTGGGACGGGGCGCGGAGGTCGGCGCGGGCGCGACGGTCGGACCTTACGCATACCTGCGCCCCGGGGCGGAGCTCGGGAAGAACTCGAAGGTTGGGGCGTACTGCGAGCTCAAGAACACAAAGGTCGGGGCGGGGAGCAAGGTACCTCACCTCTCCTACATCGGGGACGCGGAGATCGGCGAGGGGGCGAACCTGGGGGCCGGTACGATCACGGCCAACTACGACGGGAAGGACAAGCACCGCACCCGGATAGGGGACGGGGTGTTCACCGGGATCAACACGAACCTCATAGCGCCGGTGGAGATCGGCGACGATGCCTACCTCGGGGCCGGGAGCGTGGTCAACAAGAATATCCCGCCGGGCAAGCTCGCGGTGGGGATGCCGGCGCGTGTGATCCGGGACGCCCCGGGCAAGACGAAAAATGGAGAGAAGAGACAGGACGAGCGGCGGCGGACCGGGACGGAGGAATAACTCGCGTGATGCAGAACGGGCACCTGGAGCAGACGGCGGAGAAGAAGTTGGTACTCTTCTCGGGGCGCGGCTACCCGGAGTTGGCCGAGAGGATCGGCGGACGGCTGGACATCTCCCTGGGCGAGGTCGACCTGCGTAGCTTCTCGGGCGGGGAGGTGTATGCCAGGTACAGGGAGAGCATCCGAGGCTCGGACGTGTTTGTCGTGCAGTCTTTGTGTGACTCGGTCAACGGCCTTACGGTCAACGACAACCTAATGGAGCTCTTCGTGATGATAGATGCCGCCAAGCGAGCCTCGGCGGAGAGCATCGTCGCGGTCATCCCGTGGTTCGCCTACTCTCGCCAGGACCGTAAGACCAAGCCGCGCGAGCCGATAACCGCCCGGCTTATAGCAAGCATGCTCCGACAGGCCGGCGCGAAGCGGGTGATGACGATGGACCTGCACGTCGGACAGATCGAGGGCTTCTTCAGCTTCCCGGTGGACCACTTAACGGCGATGCACACGTTCGTGGACTACTTCACGAACCAGGGCTTCCGGGACGCCTGCGACGCGGTCGTCGTCGCCCCGGACGTCGGAGAGGCAAAGGTCGCCAAGCGCCTCGCAGATCACCTGAGCCTGCCGTGGGCCATCGTCAATAAGATACGGCGCCAGCCGGGCCAATCGGAGGTTACGCACGTCATCGGCGACGTGGCGGATAAGCGCGTGATCATGATAGACGACCTCATAGATACCGCCGGCACGCTTGTGAGCGCCGCCGATAGCCTGACGAACTGCGGGGCGACGGAGGTCTACGCATGCGCCACCCACCCGGTCTTCTCGGGTCCGGCTTACGAGCGGATCAAGGACTCCCTCATTAAGGAGGTCGTCGTCACCGACACCCTGCCCTTGAAGAGGGACGAGCCGCGCAATAAGATAAAGGTGCTTACTATCGCCCCGCTCCTCGCCGATACGATCCGGAACGTCTTCTTCGACGACTCGGTGAGCGAGGTCTTTATGGGCGAGAACCAGCTCTTCTAAAAAACGTAACGGGAGTTAATAGATGGCAGACAACATAGGTTTGCAGGCAAATGAGCGCGAGGGTCGGGGCAAGAACGATGCCCGGCGCCTGAGGACGCAGGGGTTCGTCCCGGCCGTCCTCTACAGCGATGGAAACGGCACTACCGTACTGGCCGTGCCGGAGAAGGTCGTGGACTATACCCTCCAGCACGTCGGCGACAATGCTCTTTACGACCTGAGCATCGGCGGCGGCGGCGGGAGCTCCACGGCCCGCGTGGTGGACGTGCAGCGCAACCCGGTCACGGGTAGGCTCGTACACGTTGACTTCGCGCCGGTGAACATGCGCGAGCGGATCGTGGTTACGGTACCGCTGGCGGTCGCGAGTGCGGACGAATCTCCGGGGGTCTCCGAGGGCGGCGTTCTGGATCAGGTAGCCTACGAGGTCGAGGTCGAGTCCCTGCCGGGGAACATTCCGCAGGAGCTTACGGTGGACGTCTCGGGCCTCGGGCTGAACGAGAACCTTACCCTGGGCGACATCTCGCTGCCCGAGGATGTCACCCTCATCTCTGACCCCGAGGAGGTCGCCGTGACGGTCACGCCGCCGACGGAGATCACCGACGAGGAGATGGAGGCCGCCGGTATCGTCGAGGAGCCGTCCGACGAGGGGGCCGAGGAGGTTGGAGCTGAAGAGGAGACCGAGGAGGTTTCTCCCCAGGAGGGAGAGGGCCCCGCAGGACAAAATCTCCAGGCTTAAACTCTCGCGCTTCTTCTTCAACAGGGAGAGCGAGCGATTGGCTGACGGGGGGCCTTCCCGGTCCCCCGTCGTCGTGGGCCTCGGGAACCCGGGCCGCTCCTACGAGCGCACCCGCCACAACGTCGGCTTCCTTGTCGTGGACAAGCTTGCGAAGCGCCATGGCGGTTCCTGGCGGTCGAAGAAGAAGGCAGAAGCGGCTCCGGTCGGCTTCGGCTTGAAGAACGCCACCCTGCTCAAGCCGACGACCTACATGAACAACTCGGGTGCGGCGCTCGCGGGGCTCAAGGTCGAGGACCTCGTAGTCGTCCACGACGATCTGGATCTCCCGGAGGGCACGGTCCGCGTGAAGGTAGGCGGCGGGGCGGGGGGACATAACGGGCTGCGATCTATTATCCAGCACCTCGGGAACGATTTCGTGCGGGTGCGGATAGGGATCGGGCGTCCGCCGGTCGGCATGACCGTCACTGATTACGTGCTCGGGCGGATGGACTCGGCGGTCAAGGAGGCCGTGCCGGCAGCCGCCGACGCGGTGGAGGCCGTGATTGAGGTCGGCCCCGAAGCCGCGATGAACCGTTTTAACGTTCGTGCTTGAGCGGCTCCGCTCTTTCGGTTGCGAGCGAGCACCGGAGCATCCGGCCTAGCATCTCGATACCACCCTTACTCAGGGTGCGGTCCTGGACGATAACCTTTACGCCTTTTGGAAGGCCTAGCTTCGGTAGCCGCCACGCCGATACGCTGCTGCACACCACCACCTCTGCCTGTTCGAGCCGGGACTTGAGTTTCTCGTCGTCTTCCATCACGCGGAAGAAGTTTAGATGGTCGAGGCCCGCGCCCGCGAAGGAGCGCAGGAAGTTGTCCGTGCAAGTCCGCGAGTTGCCCACCACCCCCACGGGCGTCCCCTCGGGCAACTCGGCGAGCCTTCTCAAGCCGTCCAGCGTAGCCTCCGTAAGAAGGGCGAATGTCTCCAGCCCGCGCGGTCCCATCAGCCCTTCTACTTCGTGGACGTGGTAGAAGGTTGTAACCGCCAGCCGCCACGGCAACTCTTCGCCCGAGAGCCGGCCCTCCAGGTCCTCCAGCAGCACTACATCGACCGACACCGGCAACTGCTCTTCGAGCTCCGCCCTATACTGCTCCAACTCCGGCTCGTTGCACTCCACGAACAGTACCGGAATCCTCTCCGGCGCCCGCGCACCGGCCCGGGCTAACAGCGCGTATGCCAGCTCCTCGACCGGCACGTCCCGCGCCGCCGCAAGGTCTATCACCCTCTCCAGGACCTCCTGGCGTTTGAGGTCCTCTTCGACCACCGGCGGTTGGGCTACGTAGACCCCGCTCCCCCGGCGACTCTCCACGTAACCCTCGCGCTCCAGGTCGGAGATAACTCGCGCTACCGTGTTTCTGTTGATCCGCAAATACCCCGCCAACGCTCGGATACTCGGCAGACGATCCCCCACCCCGACCCCCCCAGTCAGGATGAGGTGCTTGATCTGCTCCTCCAGCTGCACGTGCACCGGTACCTGGCTCTTAGAATCTACCCGTAAATCCACTTGACCGTCCTATTGTCCTATGGCAGTATGTCACTAGTTGTCCTATTTCATTAGGACGATTATAGCGGAGCCTGCACCGGCAGGGAGAGGAGGCTGAGGTGGAAGGGATCTGGGTGCGCTGGGGGTTGCCGAAGGACGAGCCCCGGATCGCGGAGTTGCTGGAGTTGAACGGGATGCCCCGGTGGGTGGCATATGAGGAGCGGTTCATCTTGGCGGAGAGTGGTGGGGAGGTACTGGCGGGGTTAAGGTACCGGACGGAGATTAAGCGGCTCCTGCTGGGGCCCCTCGTCATCGACCCGTGGGCGGGCGAGGGACCGTTGGCCAGGGCGTTGTATACGGGTGCGTGGTCTCTGGCGCGGGAGATAGGGGCGAGGGAGATCCTCGCAGCCTCCTTGCCCTATGCAGAATATCCTCACGAGGTCGGTTACCGTCGACGGGGGCGGGGCTGGTACCTATAGCCTTTTGCACTATTATTGATCCACACGCCTCCTCAATGCATGACTCTTACTGAGAAGACCTTCTGCGTGATCGCTAACATGTCTATGTATTGCGGTTCAACCGCACTGCAAATCGCTGTAGATGTGCTGATGGGGTCTCCGAAACTTGATGGGGAGCTTCCGGCGGGTGGCTGGCGCAGGGTTATTGCACTGTTGGGGATGTCTGCGGCACCTTTCTTCCGGGATTGGTAGGATCGGCCCGTGGCGGTGGTTAGGGATTGCGGGCGCTGCTACCGTGTCGCGTTCGGCTGCGATGCGGATGGTTCGTGCCGCCTGGAGATCTATTGGGAGGAGGTAGACGGTGGGGATAGGAGAAGGGAAGAGGAGAGGTGGTAGCGTGAAAGCGTATGTGGAGGAGATCGAGTCTCCGGCAGGCCCGCTCGTGCTGGCGGTAAACGAGGGGGGTGCGCTGCTCTGGCTACAGCTTGCTGGCGGTGATTACGAGCGGACGGTCGGGCAGGAGCTGGAGCGGGAGGGTTTCGAGGTCGAGCGGGACTCTGGCCGGACCGCGCGGGCGCGTGAGGAGCTTATGGAGTACTGCGCTGGAACGCGGCGAGAGTTCGGCCTACCGCTCGCGATGGTCGGCACCGAGTGGCAGAAGGCCGTGTGGGAGGCGCTGACCCGCATCCCC
>JADDPM010000153.1 GCA_016781885.1 Rubrobacter sp. | reverse complement strand
CATGCATGACGGCACTACTCTACACCGACTCTTCCCCACGGCCAAGCTCGATGAGCCGCTGAGGCGCTACACGGCCTGGAAGATCGGGGGCCCCGCCGACGTCCTCCTGGAGCCCTCCAGCGCCGAAGAGTTGATCGAAGCCGTGGAGAAGGCCCGTGAGCATGGCATACCCGTGACCATCCTCGGCGGCGGCACGAACATCCTCGTCCTCGACGGCGGCATAAGGGGCCTCACCATAAGGCTCGCCCGCGCTCTGACCAACGTGGAGGTCTCCGGCACGGCCGTGGTCGCCGACGCAGGCGTCCTCTACCCCGTGCTCGCGAACACGACCGCCGGCAAGGGCCTCGCGGGCATGGAGTTCGCGACCGGTATCCCGGGCACGGTGGGGGGCGCGGTATACATGAACGCCGGCGCCTACGGCAGCGAGACCAGAGAGGTCCTGGTGTGGGCCGACGTATACAAGCCGGAGTCCGGCGTAGTAGAGCGCGTACCAAACGCCCGTCTTAGGCTCTCCTACCGCCGCAGCGTTCTGCACGACCAGCCCGGTTGGACCGTGTTACGCGCAGGCTACTCCCTCTCTCCCGGAGACCCCGAAGAGTTGAAGGCCCGTATAAAGGAGTTTCGCGCCCAGCGCATGAACGGCTCTCCGAACCGCCCAAGCTGCGGCTCTACGTTCAAGCGTCCCGAGGGCGACTACCCCGGCCGCGTCATAGAGGCGGCGGGTCTCAAGGGGACGAGGGTTGGGCAGCTAGAGGTCTCCCCAGTCCACGCCAACTACTTCGTCAACCACGGCGGCGGCACCGCAAAAGACGCCCTCACGCTCATCGAGCTTGTCCGTGAGACCGTCCGCGAGAGGCTTGGCATAGATCTGGAGACGGAGGTCAGGGTGCTGGGAGAGCCGCCGGCCTCTAGCTGATAGCTGAATGCTGATCGCTGGCGGCCTTCGACGGCCGACGAAACAAGTCCGGGATGTCGCCGAGGTCGGTGTGCCGGTCGCAGATGTCCAGGAGAGCCTGGGAGGTACACTGGCCGGCGCTCACGATTTCGACGCGCAGGCCCTTCTCGCTCTGGAGGTACTCGACGGCCTCCACGTAGTCGCCGTCGCCGGAGACGAGTACGTAGGCGTCGGCGTGGTTGGCCAGGCGCATCATGTCCACGACGATGCCCACGTCCCAGTCGCCCTTGTGCGAGACGACCCGCTCGCCCTCGGCGGAGAGAGACTCGTGGACGGCGAGCGGCTTGGAGCGCACCTTGTAGCCGAACTTGTTGAGGTTGTAGACAAAAGATCTCGCACCGGAGGCCCCACTATCGTCCGTCTCCTGCTTCTCGACAATGTAGAAGGTGGCGCGCAGGAGCCTGCGGCCGTTCACGGCGGCTTCTAGCAGGACGCCGTAGTCGAGGACGCCCTTGTAATAGCTCTTTATGGAATGATAGAGGTTCGCCCCGTCGACAAAGACCGCGACCTTCTCCATTGCACCCGGCCTCTCCACGTCTCCCACGACGCCGAATGCTACCAGAAAAGGTGTAGCTACAGGTCCCGGTGGCTCGCCGCGCCGGTCGAGCGGTGTGGTATGCTCGGGGACCGGAAGAGAGTATCGGCCGTGACCCGAGGACAGTACGAGAGAGCGAACACCGGCGAGATGGACTTCGAGGTTAGCATAGACGAGCGCGCCGACGCCTATTCTGTCGTCGTGGTACATGGAGAGGTGGATCTCCACACCGCTCCGAAGGTCCAGTACGCTATAGAACGCGGCTCCGAGGGCGTCGAAGCCGTTATCGTGGACGTGACCGGGATCGCGTTCATGGATTCGACCGCTCTCTCCACCCTCATGCGCGCCAGAGAATCACTCGAAAAGAAGGGCGCCTCCCTCAGGCTCACCAGCCCCTCGAAGGCCGTCGAGCGCATCTTCGCCGTCACCGGCTTCGGGGACTACTTCGACATCTACCCTTCCAGAGAGGCCGCCATAACCGGTTAGACGCTAGAGCGTCTGTTTTCACCGGGCGCCGGCAATGAGAGTGGTCGGCTCCTTTCGATAGAGATCGTTACGCCCATGCTGGCTTCTTGAAGGAGTGGATCGTGACGAACCTCGTAGGCTTATCCGTTCCCGGCCTCGGTTGTGCCGTCCTCGTAGGAGCGGCGATCGCCCTGGAAGCGGGGATGTGCTGTGGAGGCTGCTTCCGGTCGTCCTGTTGTGCTCGGTCCTCTTCCACACAGGCACAACCGGGGCGTGGACGAGTACAGCCCTTACAGTAGCTCAAGCGGAGTACTCACCAGGGGCATCTTCGTCCGCGCGGGATGTTCGTCCACGGGGTTGGCCTCCTCGGGGCGGGTGTGCTGCTCGTCTTCCTCTCGCTAACCCGCGTGCTCGGGAACCTCATAGACGTATGGAGCAGCGGCGGAGAGCGTGTACGCGCGCTAACCTACCTCGTCGTCCGCACCGTCCAGCTACACTTCGTCTTTGGGACGCTGCTGTCGGTCGAGGATCGCTGGGGTGTGCTGGCCGGCTCCTGACGGCACGCGCGGCGACGGCGACTACTGAACGCTGAACCTCCACGTACTAGAATCTGATCATTATGATGACCGGAGTGAAAAGTATTGGCGTGCCCGAGCCCCTCGAACGTCTCGGGGAGACCTTCTCGGGGGCGGGGTACGAGTTGTACCTCGTCGGTGGGTTCGTGCGGGACGCGCTCTCGGGGAGCATCGGCAAGGACGTCGACGCGACGACGGGCGCCTATCCGAAGGAGATCAAGAAGCTCCTCAGGCCCGCAGCCGACCACCTGTGGACGATGGGGGAGCGCTTCGGGACCATCGGGGCCAGGGTCGAGGACTACGACGTCGAGGTCACCACGTACCGGAGCGACCTCTATACGCGGGGGAGTCGACATCCGGAGGTGAACTTCGGGGACAACCTCGTGGACGACCTCGCCAGGCGCGACTTCACGATCAACGCTATCGCCGCCGAGGCGGGGACGGGAGAGATACAAGACCCCTTCGACGGCAGGAAAGACCTGGAGCTCGGTGTGATCCGGCCTGTCGGAGACCCTCTGGACCGGATGCGCGACGACCCCTTGCGGATGCTGCGGGCTGTGCGCTTCGAGACGGTCCTTCACACCCTTGAGAAGCCCTTCGCGATGACCACGGATCTGGAGAAGGCCATAAAGGAGAACGCTCACTGGCTTGCGAGCATAAGCGCCGAGCGCATAAGGGAGGAGTTCGAGAAGATACTCCTCTCCGAAAACGTCGCCAGGGGCCTACGAACGCTGGTCCGCCTTGGTCTCATGCCCCATATAGTCCCCGAGTTCATGGAGACGCTTCACGTCGAGCAGGAGGCCGAGTTCCACCACAAGGACGTCTTCGAGCACACCCTTATCGTGACACAGAACGTCGAGCCTACCCCTACTTTGCGTAAAGCGGCCTTCTTCCACGACATCGGAAAGCCACGCACGCTCGTCTACGAACACCGCTGCACCTACTGCGGGGCGAAGTCCACTCAAAAGAACACGGGCGAGGGGGAGTGCGAGCGCTGCGGCGGGCGGACAGTGCCCAAAAAGATCCACTTCTACGGTCACGAGAACGTCGGCGCGACGATAGCTCGCAAGGCCATGAAGCGTCTCGCCTATCCCAAAGACGACATCGATGCCGTCGCCCACCTCGTCACCAACCACATGCGGCCGATGGGCTACGCGGTGGGGCGCGACCCGTGGAGCGACTCGGCCGTAAGGCGCTTCGTACGCGACACTTACCTCGCGCGTGGCGATAGGGTGCTCGCCAACGTGGACCTGCTCCTAAAACTCGCGCGCGCCGACATCACCGGCAGCGCTCCGCGGCGGCGACGCATAGCCGAGGAGTCCTGGCGTAGCCTCAAGGACCGCGTAGACGCGGTACGCGCCGAGGACGCCGTTGAGAAGCTGCAGAGCCCGCTGGACGGCAACCAGCTAATGGAGCATTTCGGGCGCTCGCCGGGACGTTGGATCAAGGCCATAAAAGACTACCTGGAGGGAGAGGTGATCGAGGGCCGCCTCGCCAAAGACGATACCAAGAAAGCCCGTGAGCTCGCCGAATCCTACGCCCGCGAGCACAACCTCTTCGAGGAGGAATGATGGAGAATAGTGATCCGCTCGTATCGACGGACTGGCTGGAAAAACACCTGGACGACCCCGACATCCGCGTCGTGGACATCCGGGGCTACGTGAAGAAGAAGGACCTCGGCAACGGACGCCAGGAGGCGGAGTACCTCGCCGCCCGCGAGGAGTACGACGAAGCCCACATACCTGGTGCAGCGTATATAGACTGGACGCGCGACATAACCGATCCCGGAGATCCGGTACCCGCCCAGATCTCCCCGCCCGAGCGCTTCGCCACCCTCATGGGCTCGCTCGGGATAGGCGACGATACCCGCATAATCGTCTACGACCACGCCGGCGGCCAGTTCGCCACCCGCCTCTGGTGGGCGCTGACATACTACGGTCACGAGAGAGCCTCCGTCCTCGACGGCGGCTGGAGAAAGTGGACCGCCGAGGACCGTCCTACCACCGCCGAAACTCCCGTCCCCGAGCCCGCCACCTTCACCTCGAGGGCGCGTCCTGCCTGGC
>JADDPM010000317.1:801-1199 GCA_016781885.1 Rubrobacter sp. | reverse complement strand
AAATCGAGGCGATCCGCGAGTCGGCATCTGAGACTTGGATGTGAGCCGCTACGAAGGCGATCATTCTGGGCAGCAGACTGTTCTCTGGGCTGTCGCGGTCGCCACGTGCGGGGTGCTCCCTCCTTTTTTAACCGGGGGGCTCGCGGTACAGATTCGGACCGAGCTTGGTTTCGGTGCGGCGGCGCTCGGCATCGCAGCCTCCCTCTTCTTCACTACACAGGCGCTTGCCTCTGCACCCTTTGGCCGGATAGTCGAGCGCATCGGCCCCCGACGCAGTATGCAGGCGGCTGCCCTGGGAAGCGCCGCATCACTCCTTTGTATCGCACTCTTTGCCAGCTCCTGGTATGAATTGATCGGCTTCCTGGTCCTCGGCGGCCTCGCGAACGCGGTCTCGCAAG
>JADDPM010000317.1:0-688 GCA_016781885.1 Rubrobacter sp. | reverse complement strand
CCGCTCATCGGGACCACCGTCGGCTGGCGGTGGGCGTTCATCGGTTGCGCTCTCGGATCCTTCGCTATCGCCTGCACGATCCCAAAGACGACCGAGGGTCAGGTTCGGCGCCACACCAACGAACGCGGCGATGATATGCGTCCTAAGCCTCTCATCCTACTCGCACTCGGCATCGGGTTAGGGTCTGCGGCAGCTGTCCCGCTAGGTACTTTTATCGTCGAGTCAGGGGTGACCGCCGGTCTCCGGGTAGAGTTTGCGGGAATCCTGCTAGCAGCAGGGGGGGCCGTCGGTATAACCGTCCGCCTGGCGCTGGGTTGGCTGGCCGATCGTCGTTCGGCAGGACACCTGCGGATCGTCGCCGTCATGCTCGTCGTCGGAACGGTCGGTTTCGTCCTCCTTGCCACCGGAGTAAGCTGGCTCTTCACCCTTGGTACGGTGTTGGCCTTCGGGGCCGGGTGGGGATGGCACGGGCTATTCAACTTTGCGGTCGTAAAGTACAACCCCAACACGCCGGCTGCGGCGACGGGGATTACGCAGACCGGTGCGGCATCCGGGTCCGCAGTGGGACCATTTCTTTTCGGCGTTATATTGGAGAGCACCTCCTACGGCACAGCTTGGCTGAGTGCCGGTGCCGCTGCCCTAGTCGCAGCCGCTGCTATCCTTGCTGGCAGGTGGATGCTTATCCGCT
>JADDPM010000316.1 GCA_016781885.1 Rubrobacter sp. | reverse complement strand
GCGATCTTCTCCGACGACACGGCTTGCGACGTGCGCGACGACTACCGGGAGTTGATCGGGCAGGGCGTCGATGGTACCGAGGCCACGCGGCGACTGGTCGAGGAGTACGGTCCCGACGATGACCCGGACGATACTGGCTTCTGGCTTGGGCTTGCCGCGACGCAGTGGAGGCTGGGGTGGTTGGAGGATACGGTCAAAGCCCGTGCGCTGCAGGTCATCGAGGACGGGGCTGACCTGCGGAGGTGGGAAGAGGAGGTATCACGCCGGTATATCGGCAGGCGCCGTGCCGCCCTGGAGAAGCTCAGGGAACAACTACTCTCGCCTCAGCCGCCCCCGAAGCGTGTTCGCGCCCCCTATAAGCAGGAGACCGAGCTTGAGGTGGGCGACGTGTGGAGCTATCGACTCCTCTCCGGTCGGTACAGCCTGCTTCGGGTGGTCGGTCACCACGAGGATAGGCAAGGCCGGGCGCCGGTCGTGGAGGTACTGGACTGGGAAGGGGCGGAGATCCTGCCTGCTGATGAGGTTGCGAGCCTAAGGGACAGGAGGGCAGTCTGGCCAAGCCATTTACTCGACGGTCCTCAGGAGTTCAGGGATCTGCTGGTTATCGGCCGGTATCCCAAGAAGGACTACCCGGCGGACCGCCTTGGACTGGTAACCCGAGGCCTGTTGGTCGTAGGTCCGCGTAGGCACCGCATCGAGTGGGATCCTGAGGGGTGGGATCAGGAGGAGTTGGGGGAATTAGATGAGCTCGGTATCAAGGAGTTAGCTCTCGCTGATGCTTACGTGGAGGAGGAGTCTACTTTCCTGTTCTGGGGTAGCCTGGACAATACGCTGCGGGAGGACTTCGGACTGCAATGAGGCACTATCATTGAGGGAGCGAGGAGGTTCTGCTTGCTATGGATGTGCCATCTTTGATCTGGCATCCTTGTGGGGAGGGTAGCACCGATGGACCGTAAGAGAATCGCTTTGTATAGCTATCTGGCTCTGTTGGTGGCCCTCGTGGGCGTATTCGTCAGGTTCTTGTTCGCTGACCCTTACTCCGACCAGCCAGCAGGATTGTGGTATGGCTTCCCAATACTTCTAATGCTGGCCTGGATTCACCTTTTGTATTTCCGGCGTGAGCTGGCTGAGCTGCGTCAGGGGTGGGTTGAGCGACGCCCTTGGTTGCGCTACTTTGTCAGGACTGAGCCCCAGTCGTTGTC
>JADDPM010000054.1 GCA_016781885.1 Rubrobacter sp. | reverse complement strand
TCCAAGGTCCCGCCCTTCTCTCTGCTAACTTTGAAAATCTACCTGTACCGTCGCTGAACACCAGTATCGTCCCCGAGGCACTGATGTCCCGTAACCGAGCACACGACAGCCCTACCTCTCGCGGCCTAAAGCCCTCAGGATCTCGTGACGCCGGCGACCGCCGCGACTATCCCGGCGACGGACCGGCCCACACCGGACGCGTGTACGAGACCCGCTCTCCGCTACTCCTTGCAGCTTCCGTGTATCTCCTCCTCTCCGGCCCGTGGGGCCGGAACGTCACCCTCCCCGAATCTCTGCCAGTAGCAGCTGGTCCCCTTCTCTGACTACGCGCCCAAAGCCCATCCCCGGGACAGTCGAGGAGCATCTCGCGGGTGAAGGACGCCTGCTCCTTGTCTTCGTCGAGGTGGATGTTCCAGAGAGGCTCGGCGACCTGCGCCGCGTGGACGACCACGTCGCCGGCAACCATGGCGCCTTCCCCTCCAGAGGAGACGAGGAGGCTCGCATGCTCAGGAGAGTGTCCGGATGTGGGTACCGCGATGACCTCCTCCGAGAGGGGCTCCTCGCCGTAGATCAAATCCACCACGCCGAGCCTCTCAAGCGGGGCGAGCGCCCGGTCTCCGTGAGACCCGGAGTCCTCCTGTTCGACAGCCTGCGTTACATAGCGAGCACGAGTAAAGGTCGGCTCTCCCTCCCCTGTTACACTCCAGCCGAGGTGGTCACCATGCAGGTGCGTCAGAAAGACGACGTCAAAGTCCTCCTGCTGGACGCCGCTATTCTCCAGTTCCCCCAGGAGCCTCCCGGGCAGCCCGAAGGCCATCGGGCCGATGCCAGCGTCTACGAGGGTGTTGCGGTCAAGGGCCTTCAACAGGTAAGCCCCGATGCGGCCCAAAATGGTGTGCTCGTCGGTGAAGGCCCAGGGGTAGCGAGCGAAGTATTGGCCCCGCTCCTCGTGGCACACGCCAGGAAGATCTGGTCGAGCCGGAAGAAAGGTCCCTCGATGTCGGTCAACGCAACAACCTCGACCTCCCCCAACACTATGCTCCTCATGATGCTACTCTTCGCTTGATTTGCATCCGTATACAGTAACATGGTATAAGGTGAACATCTACAATAAATTCTCGCATGGAAGCTATTGGCAGGATGGCTAACGAAGTGAACAGGGAGAGTACGGGGGCATCCAGGACAGGCGAGGAGTTGCGGGTGCGGCTCGTGGACGAGTTTGCGGCGTTCGGGCCGGCCTACATGCGCTGGGTGAAGTCACGGTTGCAGGAAGGGGGCGTAAGCTACGCGCGGATGCGTCTGTTGTACGCGTTGCGTTGTGGGGGTCCCCAGATCATGAGCAGCTTAAGCGGCGTGCTCGGAGTGACGCCGCGCAACGTGACGGCGCTCGTGGACGCCCTGGAGGAGGAGGAGCTCGTCAGACGCAGGCCGCATCCCACGGACCGGCGGGCGACCGTCATCGAGCTCACCGGTCGCGGGGCCGAGACTACCGGCGGCATGTACGACGAGCACCGGGAGGCCGTAGGGGACCTCTTCGAAGGGCTCTCTGGGGACGAGCAGCGGGAGTTGTTACGGCTGCTGGAGACGCTGCGCGAGGCGCTGCGACGAAAGGGTATCTCCTAGGGAGAGCGGTGCTGCTCTAGCCCGGGCTTACGGGCTGGTGTGCTGGATCCGGTCTACCAGAACGTACCTGTCCTTGCTCGACTTCTTGCCATCGAGCCAGGCCGGGTACCAGGCGTTCACGTAGAGCTTCATAGAGTTCTGGGGCAGGCCGTCGGTCCAGGTCTTCATCAGCTTGCCATCTGCGTAGAAGCTGATGGAGCCGGAGGCGTAGTCGAAACGGTACTCGTGAAAGCCGGTCGTCGGGTCGAAGGGGAGCGTTAGGGTCTCGGTGTGAGTCTGAGAGCCGCCGGAGTAGGTGGAGAACATGATCTTGCGGGAAGAGTCGTTGTAAATCTCGATGTCGATCTCCGAGGCGTAGTCGGGGGCCTGGTAGAGGAAGAATCCCGTGATCGAGGACGGCGCGTTCGGCAACTTCATCCGGGCCGAGTAGGAACCGTAACCGTAGAGGTCTTTCGACATGATCTCCCCGCCGTTCAACGTGCGCGCCGGGAGCTTTATCGCCAGGTTGCCGTTGGTAACGCTGACGTTTTTCGGGTCCAGGTAGCTGCGCCCGAGCTTGTGATCGCCCTTCGACCAGCGGTTTGTGTCGAAGGAGTTGAAGTCATCGGTGAAGTCGAGCGCCCCCGCCGAGGCGAGACTCGCCAGCAATCCTACCTGAATAATCCCGGTCACCAGCAAAATCAACATCCGGCGCATCTGCTTCTCCCTTCGGTAGCTCGGCTGCCTCCAGGAGGCCCGTAGCTTTGCGTCCCCGTCTCGCGGCGGGTTTGCCTTTTCTATCGTCACCGTAGTTATCGGACGGTCTGGAGAATAACTTTAATCACCGGTCTGGAATCTCTGCTGTGTCTCCCACCTCTATGCCGCGCTCCTCGTAGAAGCCCTGGTTGACCTCCAGGGCGTACATAGCAGGCTCGGCGGAGACGTAACGGGGCAATTCTGCGTCCGGGACATTCTGGCGGTTGCTTACCGGTTCCATCTTCTGGATGTCCACGATGCGCCCCTCAGAGTCAATGTAGGCGATGGAGAGCGGAATGAAGGTATTCTTCATCCAGAATGAACGCTGCTGCTCGTCTGAGAAGGCAAAGAGCATACCCTGGTCTTCGGCAAGCTCGGTACGGTACATGAGACCTCGCGTAACCTCGAAGATGTCGTCGGCGATCTCGACCTCTACCTCGACCCTCTCGCCTCCGCCGGAGGGGATCAGGGCGACGGTGGCAGTATCATCAGGGGCGGAGGCAGTGGTCTCGGTGGCGACGGTGGGTCCGGAGGACGCAATGGTCTCTGAAGTGTTCTCGGACGGAGACTCGCCCTTCTCCTCCTCACCACATCCTGCAACGAAGAGTAACGAGGCGAGCAGGAGTATCAGGGCTGTCGCTAGAACTCTCATCGAAGGACGAACTCTACACGCTTGTTCTGGCGGCCCTTGCTCTTGTGGCCGGTGATCTCCATCTCGCCCGCCTCGCGGGTGTTGGCGACGTGGGTACCGCCGTCGGCCTGAGTATCTATTCCTTCTATCTCCACGATCCGTATCGTCTTCACCCTCTCGGGGACGAGGTTTACCTGCGTGCGGATGAGTTCCGGGTTCTTTAGGGCTTCTTCGCGGGGGAGTTGGTAGACCTTTACCGGTCGTCCTTCGGCGAGGGCCTCGTTAGCTAATCTCTCTATCTCGCCGACGACCTCCGTCGTCCACTCCCCGGGGAAAGAGAAGTCCATCCGGGCGCGGTCGGCGCGCATCTGGCCGCCCGTCACCTTCGTGTCAAAGGACCTCCAGATCACGCCGGAGAGGACATGCAGAGCGGTATGATACCGCATGTGCGCGTAGCGACGTTCCCAATCTAGCTTGCCCTTGAGCTTCCGGACGGTCTCGGGGGTGGCGGAGTCGAGGACGTGGACGACGTCGCCGCCCTCGCGCCGCGCGTCGACGACCGACGCGTTGATCGGGCCGATGCCTAGAGACCCCTTGTCCGCCGGCTGGCCCCCGCCGCCCGGGTAAAAGGCGGTCCGGGCGAGAACCACCTCCCGTCCCGAGAGCTTTGCTACGGGGGACTCGAACTCCCTCAGGTAGGAGTCCTCCAGAAACAACTCCCCGGTCATTCCGGACGCAGCGAGAGAGTGCCGCGCTCGCGGTCTTTGAAGGTTACGACCTCCCGGTAGCCGACATCGTGGACGAGCTTCATGCTCTTCTCGTAGCCCATCGCGACCTGGTCGGCGGCGTGCGCGTCGGAGGAGAGGACGATTGGGACGCCGCGGCGGTGGAACATCTCCAGGAACTGGCGGGAGGGGTAGACCTCGCCTATGGGTTTGCGCAAGCCAGCGGCGTTCACGTCCACGACTACGCCGGACTCGGCTATCGCGTCGGCGGTCTCTTCGAGCATCGGGGTGATGTCGCGGTCCGGGAAGGTGCGGAAGATCTTGATGAGGTCCGGGTGGCCAAGGATCTCGAAGCGGCCCGAGAGGGCGGCCTCGCGCACGTTCTTGTAGTACGCTTCGTAGAGCTCGTAGGTCTCCATCTTCTCGTAGATCTCGCGATGCTCGGGGTGGTCGATCTCCTCGCCCGTCACCCGGTGAACGCTCCCGATCACGTAATCGTAAGGTAACGCAGATCCGTCACGATCCATCCGCTCCTCGGCCCCGGGGACGAAGTCTATCTCGATCCCCAACCGCAACTCGACGTCCTGGTACATCTCGCGGGCCTCCTGAAAGGCAGCAAGGTCGATCTCATCGAGATAGCGGTCGTGCTCGGTAATCCCCATCTGCCTCAAGCCACGGCTCTTCGCGACCTCCAGGTACTCCAGTATGTTCTCCACCGTCATCGGCCTGTCACCGTGAGCTATGACGTGCAGGTGGTAGTCAATCATAGATAGATCTCCTTTGGTATCCAACTTTCTCGGCGGCGATTCTATAAGATTACGCGTCGGGTTTATGAGGGTATAAGCAGTCGGTCCTGTCGATTTGAGCAGAGGAGCTTTAAACAGATGCGTAAGATCGCCTACGGGCTCACGGCGGCGCTCACGGTGGCCGTGGTCGTCGTCGAGATCCTCCACGCCCCGGTCCTCCTGATCTTCGCCCTGACCTCGCTGGCCCTCATCGGCCTCGCCTGGGTCCTCGGGCAGGCGACCGAGAGCCTGGGGCACCACGCCGGTCCTCGCGCCGGCGGCATCCTGAACGCCACCTTCGGCAACGCGGCGGAGCTGATCATCACCATCTTCGCCCTCTCGGCCGGCCTGACGGAGGTGGTGAAGGCCTCGATCATCGGCTCGATCATCGGCAACGTCCTCCTCGTGCTCGGGGCGAGCCTCCTCTTCGGCGGCCTCAAGCACGGGACGCAGAGCTTCTCGGGGACCATCGCCGGCATAAACGCCTCGATGCTCGCCATCGTCGCCGCCGCGCTCGCCCTGCCGACCATCTTCGCCGCCACCGAGACCGAGAACGGTGCCTTTCCCCCCACTACCCTGAGCATTGAGGTGGCGGTGGTAATGTTCGTCCTCTATCTACTCTATCTACTCTACTACTTCCGAAGCCCGGAGGGGAGCATCGCGACCGGCGAGGGGCACGCGCCTTTCGGGAAGGGGGCCTCCTTCGCGCTGCTGCTCGGGGCGACGGCGGCGGTCGCCTACGTCTCGGAGGCGTTCGTCGGGGCCATAGAGCCGCTGGTGGAGGAGGTCGGGATCTCCGAGCTCTTCGTCGGCGTGATCCTGGTGCCGATAGTCGGGAACATCGCCGAGCACATCGTGGGCGTCCAGATCGCCTACAAGAACCAGATGGACTTCTCGATGGCGATCTCATTAGGATCCTCGATCCAGGTCGCGCTGCTGGTGACGCCGATCCTGGTCTTCCTCGGCCCCCTCCTCGGCCACCCCCTGGATCTGGTCTTCACCCCTCTGGAGCTCGGCGCTTTGGGCGCGGCGGTCGTCCTGACCGGCTTCATCGCCCTCGACGGCAAATCGAACTGGCTCGAAGGTGCGATGCTCTGCGGCCTCTATGTGATAGCCGCGCTCGCCTTCTTCTTCGCATAGTAGGCCCAAACAGCACGAGGAGGCAGCTATATGGACGAGAACAAACTGGCGCGGGGCATCGGCTTGGTGAGTATCGGCGTCGGGCTGGCCCTGGTCGTGACTCCGACACGGATGACGAAGGGCTTCGGCATGGGAGAGCGCCCGAACCTCGGCCGCTTCCTCGGCATACGCGATCTCGTACTCGGCGCCGGCCTCCTCCGCAGCGAGAGCCTCGCGCCCTGGCTCCGGGCCCGGGCCATCTCCGACGCCGGGGACGCGGCGCTCCTCATCGGCGGCGCGGCCTCCGGCGTCTTCCCGCGCGGTCAGGCGATGCTCGGCCTCACAGTCGCCACGACCTTTAGCGTATCGAGCTTCGTCCTCGCCCGGCGGCTAAAGTGACTACCCGACTACAGGTTGCTGGCTACCGAATCCGCTGACGACCGGTGGTGTATCGCCGGCAGCTATTCAAGCAACCCACCGCCAGGTTACGAACAGCGTCGTGAGCGCCATCCCCAGACTGCCGCTGACGAGGAGCCCCAGCACGAGGGCGGGCCTGTTGCGAGAGAGCAGGTAACCGAGGACCAGGAAGACCGGGAACGCCTCGATCACGAAGCGGGGGAGGCCGAGGAGCGGTATCAGGGGGCTTGGCGTAAGGATATGCAGAAGCGTGACGACGAAGGCGAACAGAGAGAGCCCCAACGGTAAGACCGCGGAGCCGACGAACATGAGGACGAGCAAGAGGACTAGAAAGACGATGTTGACCACGCCGGAGGCTTCGAGCGTCGGGCCGGGCGAAGAGCCGAGGAAGAGGGTCACGGGATCCAGGACGTACACCAAGCCATCTGAGGCGTCGGTCCAGGCGTCTGCGAGGACGGTGAGGGGATTGGTGAGCTCGCGCCCCCAGTAGACGGTCTGCGCGTCGGCGAAGATGAGCGGGTCCCCGAACCGATACCAGAGGAAGCCCATGTAGCCGAGGAGCCCGGTCGGCACGAGGGCCAGCTCCCACCCCCCGCGCCACCCGAACTCCTGCCGATGGCGCAGCCACTCGTAGCCTAAAGGTATGAGCACGAGCACCCCGGAGTTGCGGGTCGCGGCGGCGAGAGCGCCCAGCAGGCCAGCGAGTAGGAGGTCCCGCCGAACGTAGGCCGACCAGTAGGAGCCGGCGGCGAGCGCCACGAAGAGCGCCTCCGTGAACGGGGCGTTGAGATAGAAGGAGGTCGGGAAGAGAGCAAACGCGAGCACGGCGGCCCGCGCAGCTCCCTTGTCCCAGAGTTTCTCGGAGATCCCATACACGAAGTACAGCGCGAAGACGGCGGCGGCGAGGGAGATAAGCACGCCCCAGAGGGCTGGCCCGCCGCCCAACGCGCTCCCGACGCGCACGAGCATCGGCAACAGCGGGAAGAAGGCGGTGCTCTCCGGGGCATACGCCTCATAACCCTCGGCGGCGATCCGCGTGTACCACGCCCCGTCCCAGTGCGCCCAGTAGTTGAGGAGGCCGGCCGGCTCCACCGGATCACCGCCCGGCCTCGCGTGCGGCAAGAGCGCCGACGCGAGCGCCCCCACCCCCATGAAGAGCAGGCGCGAGAGGACGAAGACCGAGAGGACGAACGGCCAAGCGGAGGCGTTGCGGGCCGGTATCTTAGTAGCGGAGATTCGACCCCCTGTTTATCGCCCAACAGGCTCCTGAGAAGGCGAGCGCCGACAGCAAGAGGACGACGCCTAAAGTCGGGTAGGGGTTCAGGTCGGAGGTGCGCAGGGTCGCGTAGCGGGCTGCGTCTACCATGTGGAAGATCGGGTCGAAGAGCGTCGCCACCCGCAGAGCGCCCGGCAGCATCTCGACCGAGTAGAACACGCCGCCAAGAAAGGCGAGCGGTTGTATCACCACGTTCGTAAGGAAGGAGATGTGATCCACCCTCGTCGCCAGAGCCCCGGCCATCGTCCCCAAAGAGGCGAAGGTGAACGACGAGAGAACCCCGATCAGGAGCAGCAGCCCCGGATGCTCGACGGTCACCCCGACGAACGGCACCCCCACGACCAGGACCCCGAACCCCATGATGAGGCCCCTCAAAGTCCCGCCCAGGGAGTAGGCTAGAGCTATCTGCAAATCGCTCATCGGGCTTATGAGGACCTCATCTATGTACCGCTCGCGCTTCGCGTCGAAGACGGACCAGGCGGAGTTCTGGTGAGATCCCGTGATGAGGCTCATCAGCGCCACCCCCGGCAGGATGTACTCCAGGTAGGGTACGCCGTCCACCTCCCGAATGCGGCTGCCCAGAGCAACCCCGAAGACCACGAGGTAGAGGAGCGAGGTCAGGAGCGGCGGCACCAGGGTCTGCACCCAGATCCTGGTGAAGCGCAGAACCTCGCGTGCGAGCAGCGTGCGGAACGGCCTATCGGTCAGCAGCATGGCCCACCACCTTCAGGTACACCTCCTCGATGCTGCTCGCCTCGTAGAGTCGCTTCAGGCCCGCGCTCGTGTCTTGGGCTGCGATCCTGCCGCCGTCTATAAGCGCGATCTCCTCACACAGCTCCTCAGCCTCCTCCAGATAGTGCGTCGTGAGCAGTATCGTAAGCCCGCCATGATTGAGCTCCCGGATGTACTCCCACAGCTTGTACCGCAGCTCGATATCGACCCCCGCCGTGGGCTCGTCAAGAAAGAGTATCTTCGGGTCGTGCATCAGGGCGCGCGCGAAGAGGACCCGCCGCTTCATCCCGCCGGAGAGCGCGCTGACCCTCTCCTTGCGCTTCCGCAAAAGCTCGAACCGCTCCAGCAGCTCTCCGGCTCTCTCGCGGGCCTTCTTCTTCTCCACGCCGTAGTAGCCGGCGTGGTAGAGCAGCACCTCCTCGACGGTCAGGAACTTGTCGAGGTTAACCTCCTGGGGAGAGACCCCGATCATGCGCCGCGCCTCCCGGAACTCGCGGAACGCGTCTCGCCCGAAGACCTCCACGATGCCCGAGTCCGGCCGCGCCAGGCTCACGATGCTGTTGATGAGCGTTGTCTTCCCGGCCCCGTTCGGCCCCAGGAGCCCGAAGAACCGCCCAGCCTCGATCTCCAGCGAGACCCCGTCGAGCGCCAGGAGGTTGTTCGAGTACGTCTTCTTGAGCTTCTCGACCTTGAGGGCTGGAACCCTTCCGTCCGTCAAGCGCGCATCACCTCCCCAGCCGCCTTCTCGCCGGAGAGCATCGAGCCGTTTATGGACGAGTCCTCGGTATAGTCCCCCGCGAGCACCAGCCCCGGCGTCGAGGCACGGTTCTCCGGCAACTCTTCGTGTACGCCGGGCGGTTGAGGAAACTGGGCGTAGGAGACCCGGTAGATAGCGAGCGGCGTGAGGTCCGCCTCCGGGTACCAGCGGGTCACGTCCGCGATGCCGCGGCGGTAGATCTCCTCGTCCGGGAGGTCGAACCACCCCAAAGCCACGGCGCTCAACAGGTGCTTCCCACGCGGGGCGTAGAGCGGGGCGACGGCGCTGATCTTGACGGCATTGTTCACGAACCCTCCGTCCTCGGCGTTCAAAACGATCTTCTTTCCGCCCGCTACTCCGTCCGCCGCGTAGTAGGCACAGAGCTGTCCGACCGAACCCTCGGGAGTCGCCTGTCCGGTGAGCTTACGCGCCGTTGGAGCGTCGGTGGCCATCACCACGGCGTCCGCCTCGTGCTGCTCATCAGTGGTCTCCACACCCGCAACCCGTTCCCCATCCCACAGCAACCGCAGGGCAGGGCTCTCAGTGCGAACCGCGTCGAGCGACAGACGGGCCGCGAGTTGTTTGGGGATCTCACCTATACCGCAGGCAGGCACGGCCGTCTTGCCCGTAGAAAGCATCTTCAGGGTAAACCGTAGCACGCGTGATGAGGTCGCGAGCGAGCGGTCTAGAAAGATGCCACCATAAAACGGCCTGTAGAAGTCGTCGATGATTCTCTCCGAGAACCCATAGCTTCTCAGGAGCTCCAAACTGGAAGAGTCCGCCCCCTCCAACTCGCCCGCGGTTTCGGCCCTCTGTGAGATGCTACTCACCACCAGCCTCAAGGTACGCACCTTGTCCGGGAACGTTCCCGCGTCGGAGAGAAGCGAAGGTACTAGCGCCTTCGGGTCACGCACCGGGTCGGAGAGGACGTTCCTTTTACTCCCCCGGCAGACGATCGCGCCGGGATCGAAGGGCTTCAGGTCGAGCGCACGGTGGTCCAAGTGCCGTTTAGAGACCGGGTAGGCGGTGAAGTACACCTGAAAACCCCGATCCAGCAGGAATCCGTCCTTCTCATCAGTGCGCACCCGCCCACCGACACCATCGGACGACTCGAAGACAGTGACCTCGGTCCCGCGTTCCGCCAATACCTTTGCACAGGTGAGCCCGGCGAGCCCGGCCCCAACAACGATAACCCTCATAGGGAAGAGAGTGTAACCCGCTTCGCGGCAAGAAGGCTACCGGGCTTCGCGCCAGAATGTCTAGGTAGACTTGTTCAGATACGCTAGCGGCTATGATGTCTTGTTTCCAGATAGCTCATCTCCCAGCAGTTGTTCGCTCCGCGGGGTCTCTGCCGAATGCGCTAGCTCCCTTCTCTAGATCCATGCTAACCCTAAACCGAGACGTCCCTCGTCTCGCGGTAGCGCGTCCAAAGCTTGCTCACACCCGCGTAGAATGACAGAGCATCTGCCGGAGGAGCGGGCGAAGCCTCGCCGCCGCACAGGCACAGCGTATTTCCGGTGAACCGGTTCAGTACAAGAGGTTTGTCGAAGGCGCGAACGGGGAAGCTGTTGATTCTTCACTCTAGCTCAGAATTAACTAGAGTAATAGGAGCGGCGCGCCCGGCTGTGGCTCTGCCGTGAGGCCGAGGTTAGGAGCCCTTTTGGCAGCGTCTAGCCAGCCTACCCCTCCCGCGTGGAACATGAACATGTTACCGAGGAGTCGTAGAACGGCGGCCCGGTTCAGGATCAGAAATCCCGAGAAAGAGAAGAAGTCCAGCGACAACATGGTCTAGGTGGAAAATCTGCTCCCTACGCCCTCACCCTGAGTAACACTAGCGATTCGGAGCGAGATGTAGAAGCGTAGTTCGATAATATGCTAGCAAATGATGTATAGCTCGACGGTATCCAGGAGGTGGATGAGAGACTACGAGCGCGAAGTCTTCGAAGGCGGGTGTCCTTTGGCGATGGCTAAAACCTTGGGAAAGTGGGCGTTGCACAAAAATTCGCGTTTGACTCAAGGTTACAACTGGCCTTGCACTTAAAAGGCCATCTGCACCAATAATCGGCGCTCTGCACTAAAAAGGGGTTCGGCGGGGTACAACCGAAAATGGGTTCTGCACCAAAAACCCAAAAAAGGAGGGGGCCTTTTACGGCCCCCTTCGCGGCTACGCAGTGTCGTGGGTGGGTGCTGCTTAGATGTATCGGGCGCTACCCTTGGTCACGTGGAGACGTAGACACCAAGGGAGCGCCTACCTTATTTTTGGTAATTATATACTTGTCTCATCAAGACGTGTTCAATGAAGAAAGGAGTCGGAGTGTTCGCATTCCGACTCCTGAGAGGACGTTTCTATCTAGAAGCTAGGCTACGTTCTGAGCCTCCTGTATGCCCAGACACCTACACCACCCAGCACAGCTAAACCAATCAACCAGACTAGAAGCAGCGCGGCTAGGACTACGAATAGCAGGCTGTTGCCCATCATGCCCCCGCCCATCATGCCGTTCATCATGTTCATACACTGATCCATCGTGTCCATCATGTTCATTACACTCACCTCCTCTTAAAGGTAATTATATACTCCGCTCCCTAAACGCCCGCTAACCCCTGGCGCTCGTCCTCAGTTCACACCAGCTAGTAAAATACCGACCACGCTACGAAAGGCGGGTCGGTATGGCCGAACAAGAGAAGGGCATCGGCAAGCAAGACGAGGGGAACCCCGACGACGCGAACCCCGAGTTTGAGAACTTCCAGCAACTACTCAAACGGGTGTTCTCTGTCCCTAAAGAGAAGATAGACGAACAGAGAGCCGAGTACGAGCGAGAGAAGGAACGCAAACGGGCGGGGTAAATACACCTTTTAAGCCGCAGGTCCCTCCATCGCCGCGTTGCCTTATGCCTCAAAAAGGTCCAAGTAGTCCCCGTAGCGGTAAAGCCTATTCCGTCTCCCGCCGGTAATTTCGTGCAGCAAATCGAGAGCCTCGAACCGCTTGATCAGATTGGCCGCCGTAACGTTGTTGCAGCCCAAGCGCTCCTCAACCAACCGTGCGGAGACGTACGGGTATTCAAAGAGGAAGTCCAGCAAGGGCAGTGCGTAGGCACTGCTCCCCATCTCCTCTGAAACTAGATGGCGGTGTCGCTCCCGTAAATCGAGTATAGCGTCAGTAGTGTTAGTCGCGGCTTGGCTAACCTCGATAACCCCACGGAGGAAGAACTTCAGCCATCCCTCCCAATCCCCATCGTGGCGAATGGCCATAAGGCGATCGTAGTATTGGGCTTTGTGAGCCTTTATGTAGTGACTCAGGTACAGCAACGGGAGTTTCATCACCCCGCGCTGCGACAATAGAAAAGTGATCAACAGCCGCCCTAGACGCCCGTTGCCGTCCCAAAACGGGTGAATAGTTTCAAACTGGGCGTGTGCCAAGCCGCAGTGGATCAGATCGGGCAGAGATTTATCGTGTAAGAACCTCTCGAAGTCATGGAGCGCTTCGTGCATATGGTTGACCGGCGGGGGCACAAAAGTAGCGGTGGCTAGGGTGCCCCCCTCCGGGCCGATGTGGTTTTGGCCCGTGCGAAACTCTCCGAGGCTGTGCTGGCCGCCTCGCGTTCCCACCAGTAGCTGCTTGTGGATCTGCTTGATGAGTCGCAAAGACAGCGCCGTATCTTCAAGCCCTTCTAAACCATAGTTCATGGCCGCTACGTAGTTAACTATCTCGCGAACATCGGAGGGAATACCCTGGTGAATATTGCCTTCGACCTCGAACTGAAGCGCCTCTTCCAAAGTGCTCTGGGTGCCTTCAATCTGGGAACTCGACGCGGCCTCTTGGCGCACGTACATCAACACAAAAAGGTCGGCGCTAGGAAGCTTGGATGCCGCTCCATTAAGGTTGCCCAGCCACCGCTCTGCCTTGCCCAAGAGGTCGAGCAGTTCTACGTCTATCACCAAAGGCGGATTTGGTGGCAACGGGGCTGGCACGAATGCCCGGTAGCCCCCGCAATCGATGTATCGGCCTGCTCGCAAAATTCTCCCGTCCCTTATCTGCCTGCGTTAAGATAAGGCGTGCGTTTTGCCAATCTTATCTTATTTTGCGAGCATTTTATCAGATAAGAGCGAGAAGGGAGACCTCTTATCTTAGTCGAGTGCCGTCCTACCTACTAACTCCGAGTAGGCCAACCGCCGCCCGGCGACCGATCCGAGCGCCTTCCCGAACCGATCCGCGTCCTGGCCTTTGCGCTCGTTAAACCTGAAAGCCTGCTCGTCAAGGTAGCGGAACAGGTGTTCCGGCTCTACGGCGATGTAGGTGCCCTTGAGGGACCGTTTCAGGAGGCCCCAGAAGTTCTCCAGGCCGTTCGTGTGGACCTTGCCCTCTGCGTACCTCTCGGCGTGGTCTATGAAGCGGTGTACGTACTCTGGATCTAAGCCTCTGTAAGACCTCAGAGCGTCCGTGTAGACTTCGGAGCCAGGTTCTACCTGCTCGCGTATCTCTACCTGTAGGGTTTTGGTCTTGGTGTCCGGTACTACCTTAGTCCTGACCTCGCCGTGCCGTTCTAGCAGGCCCATGACCGCAACCTTACCCGACGCGCCGCTGCCCGTTATCTTCTCTTTGCGCTTGTCCTTGTGCATGTTCTTGGACTTGCCGCCGATGAAGGTTTCGTCAGCTTCGACCTCGCCGGATAGCTTCTCGAAAGAGCCCTGCTGCATGGCGAGCCTCAAGCGATGCAGCATGAACCACGCCGTCTTTTGGGTAACGCCTATGGCGCGGTGCAACTCGCAAGAGCTAACCCCGTTCTTGGCATTTGCGATGATCCACATGGCCGGGAGCCACTTGTCCAGCCCGATAGGAGAATCCTCGAAAATCGTCCCGACCTTTACCGAAAACTGCTTCTTGCAGCTACGGCACTTCCACACCCTGCGACTCTTTAAGTAGTAGTGCTTCTTGTCCACCAACCCACACGCGGGACACACCGGACCATCGGGCCAGCGGGTAGCGGCGACGTGCTGTGTGGCGACCTCAAGATCAGAGAAATAGCGGATGGCTTCAAGGAGTGTTTTTGGCTGGTTTGCAGGGCTTTCCATGCCCCTATTATAGCACAGTTTGGTGAGCCAAGTATATAATTACCTTACTTTTTCTTGCAGGGCATACGACGGACGTGCGGTTTTATCCGCTTGCCGCCGTTGGTATGCCCCTTCACCCAATGGTACTTCCGGGGTTTGGCCATACCGACCGCCTCCTTTCGTCAGAGATTTGCGTAGCCACAGGCCTAGATGTGTGTTGTCAGGTTCAAGCCCACAACTCCTTGATGCGACC
>JADDPM010000315.1:930-1172 GCA_016781885.1 Rubrobacter sp. | reverse complement strand
GACGCTGATGCCGTCCACGCCCAGGTGATAGCCGACGCCGATAAACGGAAGAGGGCCGATCTGCTCCGCAAACTGGATGTCGGCGATCTGGGGGTTGAACCTGTACGCCAGTACGGTGGCGAGGACGAGCTCCAGCACCGCTCCCGCGAGCCCGATCCTGTACGCGAGGGTTTCGTTCCGAACGAAGCCCAAAATTATAAGGAACGCCACCGGCAGGAAGAGCAGGACGCTCAAGATGGGGA
>JADDPM010000315.1:0-886 GCA_016781885.1 Rubrobacter sp. | reverse complement strand
TCCTTATCAGCAGGGCGGCGAGCGAAACGATGAAGATGGAGCCGATGACCACCGGGCGACTGATTATCTCTTCCGTCTTGGTCAGGGCGCGGCCGAGTACACCGCCCGCCTGCGGCACGCCCACGTGGACCCCGGTGAAGGTGATCTTCTCCACCCAGGCGGAGAAGCGGACGAGCAGCTCGGTCAGCCAGTCGGCGACGTCCGGCATGCGGTCTACGCCCCTCTCCACCCGGGTCGAGATCCTGCCGCTCAACAAGGTGAGCCAGCCGAGAAAGCCGGGCGCGCGAGCGATGCTTCTCTCCATCCAGCCGGAGGCGTCGCCGCTCGACCTGATCAACCAGCCAAGGATGCCCGGCGCACGACCGATGCCTTCCCTCTCCACCCGGGTCGAGATGTCGCCGCTGACTCTGGTCAGCCAGCCGAGCACGCCGGGCGCGCGGTCAAGGCCTCTCTCTACCTGGCTCGAGGTGTCGCCGCTCACCCTGGTCAGCCAGCCGAATGCGCCCTCGCCGACGAGCGCCGCCCTCTCCTCTCTCTCCTCCTCCTCCCAGGTTGAGACAGGCCCGGTCGCCGGTTCCGCGGCCTCTGCTGCCTGGCTAATGAGGCGCTGCTCCTCCCAGGTTTCTCTGGCGACGTGGAGCCTGCTCGCCGGCGCCGGAACGCCGGTCGCACGGTCGATCAGCTCCGTATCCACTCGCTCGAAGAAGCGTCCGAGCCTCTTGCTCGGCTGCACGAAGGCCATGTCGTAGAGCTCATCCAGCCAGAACCGGTTCAGGGCGAGGTTGTAGATGCTCCTCATCCTGAAGAAGAGCAACCCCGGCTGTTCTGGCCTGAACCGGTCGAGGTGGATCGACGCGAACCATCCGGCACTCAGGAGCAGGATCAT
>JADDPM010000053.1 GCA_016781885.1 Rubrobacter sp. | reverse complement strand
GGGCCCAGAGGACGGCGAGGAGCAGGTTGCGTCCCAGGAGGAGGTCGGTTGCTGGGGGCCATCCATAAACCACTTCTACTGCCTGAATCTGCTTCATGCTACGAAGTACCAGTTTACGAATAAGGTACAGAATCCTAAAGAGATGACAGCACTTATCGCTACCCACGCAGCAAGGAGGCGGCGATCTTTTAACATGATCCCAAGCACGATGAACAGGGGAAACGCAACCAGAACGAAACGAGGCATGCTCATAAGCGGGCTCAAGGGAGTTTCAAAGAAGACGGACACGAGGATAAGCGCAAAGCTGTAGAGTATGAGGTCTACTGACAACCATCGGACTCCGAGCGACAGCGTTGCGTAAGCCAGGATCAGAAAAAGTAGATTGTAGAGGTTGTTTATAGTACTGAGGGTGTAAAGCAGCCCCTCAAAACTTAACGCCTCATAGGTTGCCGAGTCGAAGAGCGAGAGTAGATCAGTAGTAGCTAACCCGAAAGCGTCTAAGAGGGTGTTTAGAGGGCCAGTTAACTCTCGCTCCCATTTAGCTTGTTCGCTCAGAAACAATAATGGATCTCCTGAACTTCGCCAAAGATCTATCATGTACGAAAGCAACCCCAAAGGGGCCAGCATCAGGTACACCACGCGCCATCCGTATTCGTTGCGGCTACGCCACCATTCGTAAACTAACGGTATCAGCAGGAATATGCCGACATTACGTGTGGCAGCTGCGAAACCTGCCAGGATGCAAGCTAACATTAAGTCCTTACGGCTTCTGGCAGCCCACACGGCTCCAGCAGAGAGCATCAAGAAGAGGCTCTCTGTGTAAACGGAATTTAAGAAGAATGCGGTAGGGAAAAAACATAAGGTTAAAACTGCACCCTTCGCTGCTTGCTCTCCCCAGCTCTCTTCGGCTATGCGGTAGATGAACCAGAGCGCAAAAATGAGGGCAGTTAAGGATATTAGGATGCCCCATACTGACAGAGCCCCGTATGAGATCGGACCTCCAAACAATCCTGCGGTCAGGCGTATCAGCAGAGGATAGAGCGGAAAGAATGCCGGGGATGCATTGAGAGGTGGTTCTAGGTAGCCATACTGAGCGATAGACAAATAGTGTTCCCCATCGAAATGAGCCCAAATATTCAAAGTGCCGAATGGCACGTCCGAAGCCCCACGCTGATATGGAGATCGCTGCATGGTTCCTGCGAGCAATGTGCCAGCCAAAAAGTAGAAGAGTCGGCTCACTAAAAAGACCTTCAGCACAAAACTCCAGGCTTCGCTAGCAGTCTCGCCTTTCGCTTGGGCTTCGAGTTTCTGGGGAGCGGTTTGGATTACGGGATCTCCTCTAGCTCCTGGCCGAAGAGTTCGGCTAAAGGTTCGAGACCCTCAGGGGCGCCGGTCGCGAGCACCGAGTCGCCGCCCCTGAGGGCGAAGGTGTCGCGCGGGCGGTAGGTCCAGCGCCCGCCGCGGTTGACCGCTAGAGCGTACATGCCGGTCTCGGTCTCGAAGTGGAGGAAGCCTAGAGTACGCCCGTCGGCTGGCGATCCGGGAGAGACGGTGAGCTTCAAGACGATCTCGTCGGACTCGCCGACGGCGGCGGAGAGGACCGGGTGGACCTCCTCGCCCTTCTCCACGATCCAGACCATCTCCTGGGCGCAGTCGGCTATCGTCTCGGAGGCGGTCGCTAGGTGAAGAACTCCTCGCAGGCGCGACGGGTCCTCGATACGCTTCGCGGAGAGGAGGACCCAGCGCTCGATGCGGTAGCGCATCTCGTCCATCTCGTCCTCTATGGCGACGACCTCGCGCGCCAGGCCCGCATCGTAGTAGAGGAGCGCCGAGTAGGCCAGGCCCACGGCGACCTCCGAGAGGTTCTTCATCTCGATCAGGAGATCCACCGCCCGCTCCAACTCCGAGAGGTCATCGCTCGCTCCAACGGCGTCGGAGCTACCCTCGCCGGGGCCTATCGGCTGCGCGCCGGCGAGCTCGCGTATCTCCGCGACCCCCTCTGGCGGTCCCTGCAAGAAGAGGACGTCCCCCTCGCGCAGGACGTCCTCCGGGTCCGGGTCGAAATTCCACTCCGAGCCGGAGCGCACGGCGATAGGACGCATCCCCGTCTCAACCGGCAGGTCCAACTCCTGCAGGCTTCTGCCGTCGAGCTCGCTCTCGGGGTGGATGCTCACGCGGCTCGTGACCTCCTCCGCCGCCGGGAGGTCCTGGAGAAGCTCGGGCGGGATGCCGAGCTTCTTCACCACTATCTTCGCGATGTCGTAGGCGGCGTTGCCGATCTTCTCTATATCCTGCACCACCTGCAATATCCCGGCCATCTGCTCCGAGTCGGCCGGGCTGCGGGCGGCCAGAATAGCCAGGGTGCGCATATCGAAGACCAGGTCGTTCAGGCGCTCCTCTAGACGGAAGACCTCCTCGGAGAAGTCCTCGGAGTTGTAGAAGAGGGCGGCGTAGGCGAGGTCCACCATCAGTTCGGAGGTGTTCTTCGCCTCGGCGAGCATATCCTTGAGGTTGCGGGGGCGATCTTCGCGCATAGCTCCTAACCTGCCAGTCCGAAAATGATCAGGGCAATTATAAGGCTCATGAACCCGAGCAGGTCCACGACGGCCGTAATTATCGGTATACCGTAAGTGTCCGGGTCGAGCCCCAGTCGGTACGAGCCGACCGAACCGTAGTAGGCTGCGAGCACCGCCGCGGTCGTCGCTATGAGCCCCGCGAGCGTGCTGATACCCATCATCGCCAGAAGACCCGGGCTGGCCCCCTCTGGGAAGAGGACCACCGCGAGCACGTGCGAGAGGGCGCCAATGAACAGGTAGACTCCCGCCGCAAAGGTGTAGATGAGTACGAAGTCTCGGAACGCCGCCAACGGCGGCAGCCCTCGCGGCGCCAGGAGACCCAGGTGTATCTTCGACGAGAGCCGGCTGGAGAGGATGCCGCCGAGAGCCCCGCCCTCTTGCAAGAACGCCGGCAGCAGGATGCTCAGAGCCAGCAGCGTCGTGAACTGCTCGCTGCGGTCCTCGAGCGCTACGCCGACGAGGATCATCACGGTACCGGTCAGCGCGAGTATCGGCAGGCTCTCGGCCAGAATACGCCTCAAGTTCTGGCCGCCGAGCCTGAACCCGAGGATAGCCACGGCGATGGCGATGGCCGTGAGGGTGAGGGCCAGACTACCCGAGAAGATAGGTATGTCGATCAGGTAAGTGGCGAGGACCAGCGAGGGGAGCGTCAGAATGTCGCCCGCGGCGGTGAGCATCGGGGCGGCGATGTTGTCCATATCCCAATTCCTGGCCACGCTCGTGCGGGCCACGAAGACGGTGATTACGAGGAGCAGGGCGCCGGCGATGACGCCGCCGACGGTCGAGATGACGATGTAGTCCACGACCGAGAGCTCCGTGGCGACCCCGAGTATGTCGGAGAGGTACCGCGCCAGGAACGCCAGGAACACCCCGGAGACCAGCGAGAGGACCGCCGCCGCCTGCACGTTTTCCGCGAGCACGCCGCGCCGGAGGCTGAAGCTAAACAGACCCGTCTGGATCGAGGTCGAGAGCCGGCTCCCCATCGCCCCGAAGATAGCGCCCCGCATCCCGATAGCCGCCGGTATCAGCACCGCGAGCCCCACGAGGTCCTCCAACGTACCCGCGATCCCCGCGAGCACGATCCCCGCTACCAGCTCCCCGACAGACGATAGAAAGAGTGCTGCGAACCCCTGTCTCAGGGACTCCTTCTCCTGCGCCAGGTACCCGTAGACGCGCGGCCGTATCCTCGGTCGCTCCCGGAGCCGCCGCCGCAGACCTACGCCTTTCTCCGGCCCCCCGGCGTCCCTCTCCCGGTCCCCGATCCGGAACCTCTTTCGCTCTCTCTCGGCCACGGTAGTTGTATAGCCCGTGGCTGGAGTTATGTAAAGAGCGGCTGGCGGCCGGAAGATAAGCGCGTATCAGGGACAGCCCTAGAGCCAGCCGGCCTTTCTGAAGATGCGATAGAGAAGGAAGGCGGTCATCACCATGAGTGTTAGGGCGAACGGGTAGCCGAACACCCAGGCAAGCTCCGGCATGAACTCGAAGTTCATCCCGTAGATGCTCGCCACGAGCGTGGGGGTAAAAAGTATAGCCGCCCAGGCGGAGATCTTTTTGACCTCGTCGTTCTGGTTTATGCCCACCAGGGTCAAGTTCACGCTGAGTATGTTCGAGAGCAGCTCGCGGAAGGCCTCGACCTGCTCCGTCGTGCGCAGGGCATGATCCTGGACGTCGCGCAGGTACCTGTGCAACTCGGGATCGAAGTCGTACACCTCGCCTTCGATCATGCTCTCCAGCACCCCGTTCAACGGTTGGGTCGCCCTGCGGAAGCCGATAACCTCGCGCGAGAGGGCGTATATCCGGCGCGAGACGCTGGCGTTGCCCCCAAAGACCTCCGCCTCGATCTGGTCTATGTCCGTTTCGAGACCCGCGGAGACCGGGGCGTAGTCGTCCACGACGCGGTCCATGATCGCGTACAAAACCGCCGCCGGGCCCCGGCGAAGCAGGTCGGGCTCGCTCTCCAACCGCTCGCGCACCTTGTGCAGCTCGGAGGCCTTACCGTGACGGACGGTGATGATGAAACCGGAGCCCACGAATGCGTGGATCTCGCCGAACTCGACCGTCTCTGTTTCGTCCCTGTAACGCGCTGACTTGAGCACCACGAAGACCGAGTCGCCGTAGCGTTCTATCTTCGGCCGCTGGTGGGCGGTGATAGCGTCCTCGACCGCAAGCTCGTGCAGGTCGAACTCGCCAGCGACGGAGGAGAACTCCTCCTCGGTCGGCTCGTAGAGCCCGATCCAGGCAAACCCGCCCTTTTCGCGGCAGGCCTCGTAGGTTTCTTCTAAAGAAGCGGGCGCCTTTTCCCGGCGTCCGTCCACGTAGATGGCACTGTCGACGATCACCGGGACATTATACTCGGGGCAAGGAGTCTCCCACGCCTGTACTCATGCGAAGTCTCCAGGATACCGGGGGCCAGCATCTCCACGTTTCCTCCCGGACTCTTGGAGACGATGGACCGCGCTCTAGGCTACCAACCGGGCTTGACGTGAACGTGTAGAAGAGGACGGCAACTCCCACAGTCCTCGGGAGGAGTGAAACCGGTATGGCCGGCTGGTGACTGCGCCTAAAACATCCCGTCGCGACGCAGATAATAGAGCATACTTAGACCGAGCGCCGCGCAGAGCCCCACGATGGCGTAGAAGCCGTAGTGCCGCTCGGCCTCCGGTATGTACTCGAAGTTCATCCCGTAGACGCTGGTAATAAAGGTCAAGGGTAGAAAGATGGTTGAGATGGCGGTTAGCCTCTGCACGCTCTGGTTCACGCACTAGGTCTGCAGGGTGGCGCGCTGTGTCTGGCGGGCGGTGTAGACGTCGAGCGAGTCGGCGAGGTAGTCGCGCATGGTGGCGATCATATCGGCCACCCGGATCAGGTGGTCCCGCACGTCGTCGTAGTACATCCGGCTCTCCTCAGGAACGAGCCTCGTCGTCGGCCTCATAAGATCCCCACGACCTCTCCCGCAAGGGTATCGCCAGTCGCCTCAGGGCCGTCAGCTCGTACTTGAGGTGGAACAAAGAGTTGAGCACTACCGTGTCGTCCGGGTATTCATCCTCGCTCAGGAGATCGTCCTCGATGCCGTCGACCATCGCCGAGAGCCTGCTCATCATCGGCAGGTACTCGTCCACTACCGCGTCGAGGACGGTGTGGGCCACGTTGGCGGGGGAGGAGGAGACGAACTCGCTTCCCGAGAGCAGCCGCCGCCTCACCCTGTCGAGCTCTCTCAAGGGCCGGGGATATACACACACTACGTAGTTCTCCCCGACGTACATGTCCACCTCGACGGTCTCGACCCGCCGCCTCTTCTCGGAGAGGTGGAAAGGGAAGTGCGCCAGAAAGAGATAGTCCTCGTAGACGTCTACCTTCGGCAGGTGACTCCTGGTGAAGCAGTCCTCTACGGTTGGCTCGTCGAACCCAAACGTCTCCGCCAGCAACCGCCCGTAGGGGCCTTGCTGCCCACCCTCGGTGTTGTAGATGTCGCACCAGACGAGCGCTTCTTTATCGGCGAGATAGCCCGGTAGCTCCTCCAGACCCACGTCTTCTAGCAGGTTTCCGGAAGAGTCGAGGACCATGAGGTCTACGCTCTCGGGCAGTCTCCTGGCGATGGTGTATTCCATGCAACCAATTATAGCAAGCCGTATCAATTGCGAACGGAACTCCGCGCCGGAACGAGAGCCGGGGCGGGTCGTCGCGGAGAATGCCCGCGCGCCCGCCCCGATTGGCTAAGGTTCTTATTCTTCGGTTTTTACTAGATCACTGTTCGGCTTAAGCCTCTGCAGAGAGCTATGCGTCCTCCCAGCCGTGGCCGCGCAGGTACCGCTCGAAGGTAGTAAGCTCGGGGTACTCTCGCCGCAAGGCAGCGATGTCCGCCTCGTAGCCCACGTCGTTGAACCATCGGTACATGACGGCATACTCTTCGCCCATCTGCTCCTCAAACTGGTCCCAGGGTACCTGGAAGTACTCGATCTCCTTTCCAGTCACACGGCTAAAGGTTTCTGCTATCTCGGGCATGGTCTGTTCGTCGCCCGCCAGATCTACCTCGCGCCCCAGCCACTCGTCCGGGTTCTCAAATGCCAGGGCTGCGAAAGCGCCGACATCCTCGACTGCAACCTGCTGAAAGGGCTTGTCCGGGTCGAGCGGCTGGGGCAGGGTACCCTCAAGGATCTGTTCGCGCATCATCTCCCAGTTCTGCATGAAGAAGACCGGGCGTAAAATCGTGTACGGGAGCCCGATCTCGCGCAGATGCTTCTCGACTTCCCACTTGCTGTCGAAGTGAGGGATCCCTGTCTCCCGATAAGAGCTACCAACGGAGCTGTAGACGAAGTGTTGAATGCCCGCCGCCTCCGCCGCCTCCGCGAGCGTCTTTCCCTGCGTGGCCTCGCGATCGTAGCCGGCCTCCCAGAAGTTCTGCACCGAGAAGACCCCATAGGCTCCTTCGAGCACCCGATCTATAGCGGAGCGGTCTTCCATATCGCCCTGCACAACTTCTGCACCCTGCTCAGCCAGGGCCTGCGCTCCTTCTGAGTTCTGCGGGTTACGGGTGAGCGCGCGCACCTTGAAACCTTGTTCCAAGAGGCTTGATGCCACCGCCCCTCCCTGATTGCCGGTCGCTCCGGCTACCAGAATTGTACGTTTTTCATCATTCTGCCTATCAGCCAATACCTTGCTTCTCCTCTTTTCTGACATATTGTTCAGAACGTCATCGAGTACAGTTCCTGGGCAAAGGGGTCAGACTATTCGTCCTAGCCCGACTTCTGGTGACGAGCGCAACCGCGGCGGGAATGTAACCTGCGTTAAGTAGATAGCTGCCACTTTATCGTCAGGATAGTAGTCGCGCTGCCGTAGGCACCTATCCTAGTCTTCCTCGCCCGCCAGCTCTTCGCGGGCGGTGTCCTCGTCGGGTGCCTCTTCGCCTCCGCCGCCGCCAGCGCCGTAGAATACCGTAAGGAGGATGGCGGCTAGGCCGACCGGCCCGATCCAACGTGGCAGGCGGATACCCAGTGCCCGGTCAAGAGAGTATTTGCCGGGACCACTGATCATGAGGGCGAGGGCTGCGGCTATGTTGGTCAAGGGCAACTCCGCGCCGCCTTCGGTCACCCAGATCGGCTTGTCCGCGTGAGCGGTCTTCCAGGCCATCGCCATCGAGCCCACCACGCCCAGAGGACCGAGCGGGTTGAGCAGGCCGAGCGTCGTGAGCGTGCCCCCTCCGAACTCGGAGGCCGCGGCCAGGGTCGCCCAGCGGCGCCCCGGCGTGAGGCCCAGCATCTCCATAAACCCACTGGTGCCCTCCATCCCTGGACCGTTGAACCAGCCGAATGCCTTCTGCGAGCCGTGGCCGGCCATCAACGACCCCATCGCACCCCCCAGGACCAGCATCGCCAGGTCCGCGTTACCACTTTCCTGTCTGCGCCTTGCCATGTTTCCCTCCTTCTGTAGGCGTCCCAACGCCGGGACGCTCTTCTGTTGGACCCTCTACTACCCGTTCGTCGCCTGTTTCTTTCGCCCGACGTAGTTGCCTACTGGCGAGATAGGGATGAGGCGGCTCTCTATCTCCTCGCGACGTGGCTCCAAAAAGGGCGGCAGCGAGAGGCGCTCGCCGAGGTGCTGCTCATCCTCGTCGGTTGCGAAGCCGGGACCGTCGGTGGCGATCTCGAAGAGCACCCCGCCCGGCTCGCGGAAGTAGATGGAACGGAAGTAGAACCTGTCTATCTGCGGCGTGACCCCGAGTCCCGCGCCCCGGATCCTCTCCCGCCAAAACCTCTGCTCCTCCTCATCGGCCGTCCTGAACGCGATATGGTGTACACCGCCTCGCCCGAGACGGGCATGCGGCGCATCCGGCCTCTCGACTACCCGCACCTCAGATCCCGGTCCTCCGGGACCGACCTCGAACAGCGCGACCCTCTCGCCACCCTCTTCGTACTCGTCCACGAGACGGAAGCCCATGACCTCCGCGAGCACCCAGGCTGTAGGCCCGAGCTCGCGCACCGTGAGGTCCACCGCTCCGAGCCCCCATATCCCGTACTCTTGGGGTACCGGGCTCCCCTCCCAGGGCACACCCCCCTCGACGCGCGGCGCCCCGCCCTCGTCCGCGAGACGGAGCCTCTGGCCCTCGGGGTCCGTGAACTCGACATAAGCACGCCCGCCACGCTCCCCGATGCCGGAGTGCGCGACGCCGTGCTCCTCCAGGCGCCCGGCCCACCACTCCACGGTTCCACGGCCCGAGACCCTCAACTCCGTCGTCGAGACCTCGCCAGCCCCCGCGCGGTTTGGAGCGATCCTCAACTGCGGCCAGTCGAAGAAGGTGATCTCCGTCCCCGGCCGCCCCAACTCGTCCCCGTAGAACAGGTGATACGCCGAAACGTCGTCCTGGTTTACCGTCTTCTTGACCAGCCGAAACCCGAGAACCCCCGTGTAAAACGCAACGTTCTCCGAAGCCTCCGTAGTCACCGCCGTCATGTGATGCAACCCGCCGAGTTCCATAGTGCCTCCGAATCTCAGTTCAGCCCTGAACCGTGTACTCATAGTTTAGTTCTAAACTATAGATGGTCAACCCTCCGCCCAGCGTATAATGTTAGGAAACCTGTTGACGTGAAGAAAGTTTAGTACCAAACTTTAATGATGAGCGAGCAGACTGAGATTCTGGAGAGAGGCAGGAGCCTTCGGAGGCCGGCGGTTACGGCCTGGGTGAGGCTGCTCAGGGTGGCGCAGAGGGTGGAGCGGGATCTCGGAGTGAGGTTGAGGGAGCGTTGGGGGTTGAACAACGCTCAGTTCGACGTTCTGGCGCACGTGGGGGCGGCAGAGGGCATAGTGCAGCAGCGGCTCGCCGACTCCCTGCTGGTTACAAAGGGAAACGTCGCGCAGTTATTGGACCGCATGGAGAAGCGTGGCCTGATAGAGCGGCGCCCCGAGGGCCGGACGAACCGTCTCTACCTCACGGAAGTCGGACGCCGTCTCTTTGCTGAGGTCGTCCCGGCCCGCGAAGATCTCATAGCCGAGCGTCTCTCGGTCCTCTCCAAAGAAGAGCAACGCCATCTCTCGGATATTCTCCGAAAGCTCGACCACTCGTTGAACGGAGAGCGATCAGCCTTCAGCGATAATAGGTCTACCGTAAGCTAGATCGCATGGTTGAGAACTTTCCCTGACGCTTTCACCCGGCGTGATCAGTGAAGTCCGCTATAGCCTCGTCTTCGCGAAGGTGCCAGTACCGAGCTCTCGGCTGAAAACTAAACCATCGAGGAGAGACCGACAGCTATACGCTCCGGCGAGAGGCCCAGCATCCGACGCTGGTGATAGTACAGGTCCACGTTAAGCGGCGCGAGAAGGGCGTCGGCGAGGTACTCGGGGTCCGCATCTTTGGCAAGGTCGCCGTCACGCACCGCCTCGCGGAGGAGACCGAGGATAGTCCAGCGCATCCATCCGTAGGACGGATGGCCGTAGTGGGCTACGCGCTCCGCGCCGCGGAGGGTATCGTAGCCGCCGTAGAGCAGGTCGAGGTTCTCCTCCGTGAAGAAGACCAGGCGGCTGAGGAAATCCCTGAGCTTCTCCAGAGCACCCCTGTCGGGGTCGCCCAAAGAGACCAGGATCTCCGCTTGCAGCCGCCGGGTAGGCTCGTCGAGGAGGGCCTCGCAGAGGAGCCCCTTGTTCGGGAACCTCCGGTAGAGCGTCCCCTTGCCGACGCCCGCTGCGCGTGCGATCTCCTCCATCGTCACCCGCGTTACGCCCTTCTCCTCGAAGAGGGTCCGGGCCGCGGAGATCACACGCCGCCGGTTGCGGGCCGCGTCGCTCCGCTCCGTCTCCCCCCGCCCGCCCGGAGCGAGCGCCCATCCCTGCCCGCTCCGCCGCCGCCTTCCGATACTCTCCATCGCGCACGCTCCTCACCCTTGACACCATCAGTCTAGCGCGTTACCTTCACGTATCAAAGTGGACGTGAGTCCGCTTATTACAAAAGGAGCTTGATGTGGCGGTAAAAGTAGCGGTGATCTACTACAGCGCGACGGGCAACGTGTACAAGCTGGCCCAGGCGGTAGAGGAGGGTGCCAGGGAGGCTGAAGCCGAGACGCGCCTGAGGAAGGTGCACGAGTTGGCCCCCGAGGAGGCCATAAAGAGCAACCAGGGTTGGCACGACCATTTTATGGAGACCCAGGACGTGCCCGAGGCCCAGCTTGACGACTTGGAGTGGGCGGACGCCTACATCTTCGGGACGCCGACCCGTTTTGGCAACGTCTCGGCGCAGCTCAAGCAGTTTCTGGACACCACGGGCGGGCTATGGTTCCAGGGTAAGCTCACGGACAAGGTGGTCGGTGGCTTCACGAGCGCGCAGAACGCGCACGGAGGGCAGGAGTCCACGCTGCTCTCCATGTACAACGTCTTCATGCACTGGGGTTCGGTCATCGTCCCGACCGGTTACACGAGCGATGAGGTCTTCGCAGCCGGCGGCAACCCCTACGGCGTGAGCAGCACCGACCCCGCGGACGGTTCCGGGCCTAACGAGCAGGAGCTCGCCGCCGCCCGCTACCAGGGGCGTCGTATAACTGAGAAGGCCGCCATACTCGCGGGGAGCCGCGTACAGGGTTAATATGGCGCCGTGAAGATCGGCACCCACACCTTCCTCCCGACCACCCGCGTCCACTTCGGCGTCGGGAGTCTGGAGAAGTTAGAAGAGGAGGCCCGGTCTTTGGACCGGGCCTTCGTCGTCACCGGCCGCACCCTGAACAAGGAGACGGACCTCGTCCGGCGCGTCGAGGGGTTGCTGGGTGGGAAGCACGCGGGCACCTTCGACGGCATGAGCCAGCACACGCCCGGGAGCGCGGTCGAGAAGGCCGCTAGTCAGGCGGAGGGGGCGGACCTGCTCGTAAGCGTCGGGGGCGGGAGCGTAGTAGACGGCACGAAGGCTGTCGCTGTCAGGCTGGGATATCCGGATCAGGTAGCGGTGCCTACCACCCTTTCTGGTGCCGAGTGGGCGCATCTCGTCGGGGTGACGGACGAGGCGGCGGGCAGAAAGAGCGGCTTCGCCGACAAACGGGCCGTCCCGACGGTGGTGGTATTAGATGCCGAGACTACGCTATTTACACCCGAGAAGCTCTGGCTCTCGACCGGCATCCGGTCCCTCGACCACGCCGTCGAAGGTTTTCTCGCGAAGGGGGAGCACCCGGTGGAGGACGTCATGGGACTCGAAGGGGCGAAGAGGCTCGTCGAATATCTGCCGCGCTCCAAGGATGAGCCGGAGGACGTGGGGCTGCGCCACGAGCTACAGCTCGCGTCGTGGATGGCGTACTTCGGACCCTTGAACACGCCGATGGGGCTCTCACACGGGCTGGGGCGCAGGATCGGGGCCAGCTACGGCGTCCCACACGGCTACACCTCCTGCATCACCCTCGCCCCGACCCTGACCGTCACAAAGGACCAGATACCCGAGGAACGTTGGGAAAGGCTCGCGGGAGCGCTCGGCGGCGACCCTGACGAGAGCATCGCCGCTCTTGTTGAGAGGCTGGAGCTGCCGAACAGGCTGCGGGATGTCGGCGTGCCGGAGGAAGATTTGAACGCCATCGCGGAAGATTTCGGGGACCGGGCCGGGGACGCCCGGGAGATACTCCGCCGCGTCTGGTAGGGAATGCTCGCGCATTACTGCTGCCTGCGCGGATAGGAGACGTTACGGTTCGTCTGCTTCGGGCTCCTCTTTGCCTCTGGGCAGGATAGAGTCGGCACTACCGATGCAGAGGATGCTGCCGATGCTCAGTATGCTGCCTAGACTACCGAGGCTCAGTATGCTCGACCGGCTCCTCGCGCTGAGCAGGCCCGCGCGGGCATTGGCCCTGATCCCCGCGCGTATTGTCCTGCGGCGTTTGCGTCCCGGGCGTGTTGCTCTCATTCGCTCATTCTCCACCCTGGCCATGTAATCGTACTCTCCCCTGGTAACGAAGCCTATCATCATCTCCCGATCGCGCGCAACGCTGTAACGCTCGTCCGGGCGGGACGGCGTGAGCCTGCTACTGCTCTCCGCTCAACCGTCCGGCGCTACCGGCTCGCGGAATTGACGGCGGTAGAGATTAGCGTAAAGGCCGTTCTTCTCCAGTAGCTCTGAGTGGGTGCCGCGCTCGGCGATGCGGCCAGCTTCTATAATCAGGATCAGGTCCGCGTTCCGGATGGTGCTGAGGCGTTGCGCGATGACCAAGCTCGTGCGACCCTTCAATACCGTGTCCAAAGCCTCCTGGACGAGCGCTTCGGTGGGGGTGGCTATATTGCTCGTCGCCTTGTCGAGGATGCACCGTGCGGTCTATCTCGTCCAGGGCAGGTTGATCGCACCGGGCAAATGCGAGTCCCGGTAGTAATCTGTCCCCACGCGCCCACCAGGATAAAGTCTTCACCCTGCATTAGCTGTACTTTTTACTCCTCGCGCGTTATCGTCTCCATAACACTCCTTTCGCGCTCGACGGCCGGAACTTATGGGGCTCCCAGGGCTGCATCGCCACGTTTTCTCTCATTATGTCCGCGGGCGTTCCGCGGCTACTGCCTCGCGTACGGCGGGGACTACTTCCTTGGCGAAGAGCTCGACCTGGCGTTCGTGGTCCTCCGAGGGCCAGTAAATAAAGGTATCCATCCCGAACTCTAGGGCGAAGCGGGAGAGCGCATCGATCCACTTAGAGGTCGCGCCTTCCAGTAGCCCGGCGCCCTCCGGGCCGATCCTACCGTTCACGTTGTAGACGCGACGGATCTCCCCTGGCTCCCGCCCGGCTCGCTGCGCGCCCGCGTCTATACGCCTGTGTAGCTCGGGCAGCTTCTCCGGCGGCGTGTAGCCGAGCGACGGTACCCACCCGTCGGCGAGCCGTCCGATGAGGTCGAGCATCCGCGGTCCATAGGCGCCAACCCAGATGCCGATGCGGTGGACCGGATGCGGGCCGGGGCGCATCCCCTTGAGCGAGTACAGCTCGCCGTCGAAGTGGAGCGAGCGCTCGTCACTCCAAACGAGCCGCATGACTTCTATTGCCTCCTCGACTGAGCGCACCGCTTCGCGGGGGCTCCTCCGCGGGCCGTCCATCGCCACTATGGCGTCCCAGAACGCCCCCGCGCCGAGACCCATCTCTATGCGGCCGCCGGAGAGGACGTCGAGGCTGGCGGCGGCCTTGGCGAGCATGGCAGGGGGACGCAGGGGGAGGTTCGCAACGTCCGGGAAGAAGCGCACCCTCTTGGTGACGGGTACGAGGGTGGAAATCAGGGTCAACGTGTCCAGGAAGCGCCGCTGGTAGGGATGGTCCTGGATGCCGACGAGGTCGAGGCCCTCCCTGTCGGCCGCTTTGGCTATCCGCGCCGCCCAATCCGGCGGGTCGGCCAGTGGCTCGACACTGGCGCCGAACTCGAGCTTCCTTCCGTAGCTGCTGCTCATGCCGGTCTTCCTTTCCTTAGCTCTCAATCCCCTGGGAACCAGCCTTTGCCGGCGCTTTGATTCCTTTTATCTTGAGAGAGGCGGCGAACGCGAGTAGGAGCGCCATGCCTATCATCAAGAAGGCGTCGGAGAACGAGGCGGCGCCTAAAGAGTACAGAGGGTTGAAGGCGTCCGCCGCGGCCTCTCTCCTGGCCGCGAGGAACGCTCCGATGAGCGCCGGCCCGGTCCCGCCGCCGAGAAAGAAGAGGCCCTGATAGATACCGAGCCCCACCCCAACCTCCTCGCG
>JADDPM010000052.1:11555-14207 GCA_016781885.1 Rubrobacter sp. | reverse complement strand
GAGAGATAACCCTATGGTCTTCTGTATGTACCTTCTAACCTCCGGGTCAGGAAGAACCACTTCAATGAACCTGTGCCAGTGTGTAGCTGGCGAGTCAGAATCATAAGCAACGTTGGAGAGTTTGGTAATAAAATCCTCTCTCCGGTGATTCCTAACCTGTCCTGTATGTAGGTCTACGGTCCCGCTTAGAGTGTTGAATAGCAGCGGGTCAGAGTCGAAATCATCAGCCGATCTCTTGATCCTGGTATCCCGCTCTGCCCATGCAATGATGTTACCTGCGCCACGGTCGCTCTGTAAGTATCTCCCCTGGTGATAAAGCCTATCACCGATGTTACGAGGCTCTTTAGCGGCCTGCTCCAACATCATCTGCCCTAGTGCCGCTACCTCATGGTATATAGCATCCTGGTCCACCGCCCAACGAACACCATTCCACACCAACCACCCACCAAGATCAGGTGAATATTTATAGTCCTGGTGCGTTATAGATACTAGAGCTTTAGCTGCGCCTGCTTCGGTTGTTAATTCTTCGACACCAAATTGCTCTACTAAAGTTTGTTCATTCGTGATACAATCCATATATCAAATCCTTTCAAGCTCTTTCCTCTACTGGTTGAATGGTTGAGGGAAGAGCTTTTCTCATTTTCTAGTCTGCCTGCTCTCTACTCTTCATATATGCGTACAACTCTTCCTTACTTACTCTCAACTGACCAACGTTGTCGTGGTATCCGTCTAGCTTTCCCTCACGTATCAAGCGATATAAATATCTGGCACTTACATTCAAGATAGCCTCAGCTTCCCTGATGGTGTACCCTGTATGCGGCATCTCCGTTAGCTGCATATTTCACCTCCTTTCCTGCTTCATAAATCGTGTACTACCTAGTACAACTCTGTTAACGATTTGTTGTCCACGGTATGTTTAGGTTGGTAATTAGCCGCAGTTTCCCCACACCAGCAAAAGTAATGTTGATATACGAATAGTGTACCATACATCTAAGAAAATGTCAAGAGGAAGAAGGGGGATAAGCATTAAATGCATACCCCCCCTAACTAATATACGATTTACCGGATATTAGCTCAGCGCGTCATCAATCCCCTGTGCGGCTAGCGCTTCCATACCATTGATTACGTGTGAATAAGTACGACCAGTTATGCTAGGATTACTATGTCCAAGGTACCTACTCACAACTGGCAATGGCACATTCTGGTTGAGCAGGAGACTGGCACAACCATGACGGAGCTTATGATAAGTAAGTGAGGGTGGTAACTCTGCTTTCTCTTTCGTAGGAATCCACGACCATCTATGAAAGTTAGGTGGTTCAACTGGTGTTCCTTTGGAAGTAGGGATTAACCAACCTTCCCTACCATTAGTATCGCGCCTGTGGAGTGCTTCCAGTGCGATTGCGGGCAGTTTCAGTATGCGTTCGCTACTGTATGTTTTCGGTGTGTAGGTCTTTCCCCGCCAGAGCGTCCGCTTGATGGTGATTGTACCTCTGGAAAAGTTTACATCTTCCCAGCGTAATGCCAGCGCCTCTCCTATACGCAATCCAAGCGTTACTCCCAAGACGTACACCAACTCATACCGATCACCACGCACCACTTCCAGAAGGTGTTTCGCCTGTGCTGGTGTGAGTACTTCCGTACCCCCCCTAGTGTTATTAACTTTTGGCAGTTTGGCGTTAGTGGCAGGGTTGGTGTGAATGTACTTCAGCCTGACAGCTTCTTTCAGGACTTGGCTTATGGTCGTGTGGATACGTCGGACGGTGCTTGGTGCCAACCCTTGAGATAGCTTGATTCGATACAGCTTGGTAAGATTGTCATCAGTGAGCTTTGTAAGCTTCTGTGTGCCGATGGGGGGGCGTAGGTGATGTGTAATTATGGATTGTCTGTTTAGGTAAGTTCTATGGCTTACCGTGTGCTGTATATCCTCAAGCCAAAGATCAAGCATCGCGTTAACCGTGATCCTGCTGGGTGGTATCACACCATCGTCACGGTCTTTCAGTGCTTCCCTCAGTGCCTTCTTAGCAAGAGGCTTAGTCTTTCTGTAGAGGTACTTCCATGATCCATCAAGAGCCTTGTATTTCGCACACCAACGTCCATCAGAACGCTCGTAAACGCTACCTTCACTCATCTTTGTGGTGTCCTCCAGTGGTGTCCAAGTATCCTGTGAGTGCGGATACTGATAGGGTAAAAAGTAGGGATTTGCAGGGTAAAGAGCGGGTAAAGGTAGCCATCTCAAACAGCGGATACAAGTTCCCGACGAAGAAGGTGATAGTCAACCTCGCCCCCGCGTCCCTGCGCAAGGAAGGTCCAGCCTTCGACCTCCCCATAGCGCTCGCCGTCCTCGCCGCATCCGGGACGATCCCTGAGGAGGGGCTAAAGGGGATGGGCGTGGTCGGCGAGCTCTCGCTCGACGGGAGTCTGCGGGGGGTTCGGGGGGCCCTCTCGATGGCCGAGGGAGCGAGGAGAGAGGGTCTGGGGGCTCTGGTCCTGCCGGAGCAGAACGCCCCCGAAGCGGCCGCGATAGCAGGTCCCGGCGTCTACGGCGTACGCTCTCTCAAGGAGGCAGTTGGCCTTGTCGCGGGCGAGAGCACCGTCTCGTTAGTCGAGCCACCGCCGGACGACGACCGCGGAGACGTAGCGGAGGCGCGGGCC
>JADDPM010000052.1:9673-11549 GCA_016781885.1 Rubrobacter sp. | reverse complement strand
TTCTCGGACGTCGCGGGCCAGCGATACGCGAAGAGGGCGTTGGAGGTCACGGCCGCGGGTGGGCACAACCTGCTCATGAGCGGCCCGCCCGGCTCGGGGAAGACTATGCTCGCGAGGAGGCTCCCGGGCATCCTGCCGCCGCTCACCCGTGAGGAGAGCATAGAGGTGACGAAGGTGCATAGCGCCGCCGGAGAAGGGAGCGGGACGCTGGCGAGGCGTCGCCCTTTTCGCGCGCCGCACCACACTATCTCCACCAGCGGGCTCGCGGGCGGGGGGAGCAATCCGCGCCCTGGTGAGGTCTCGCTCGCTCACCACGGGGTCCTCTTCCTCGATGAGTTCCCCGAGTTCAACCGGGCTACGCTGGAGGTCCTGAGGCAGCCGATGGAGGACGGGCATGTGACGATCTCGCGCGTCGCTGCGACGCTCACCTACCCGGCCCGCTTCACGATGGTGTGCTCGATGAACCCCTGTCCGTGCGGGTATGCGGGCGACCGGCGTCGAGCGTGCCGTTGCTCGGCGGGGCAGATAGAGCGCTACCAGGGACGCATCTCCGGCCCCCTCCTGGATCGGATAGACCTCTTTGTAGACGTGCCGCGTCTGTCACGCGATGAGCTGCGGGGGGGCGAAGCCGCTGAAAGTTCCGGGGAGATCCGAGCTCGTGTTGCGGCGGCGCGCATGGTTCAGACCAGGCGCCAGGGCGTTCCGAACTCGGCGCTCGCGGGTCGGCGCTTGCGGGAGGTCTGCGCCTTAGGAGGTGACGCGGAGGCACTCTTCTCCCGGGCCATAGACCGGATGGGGCTCTCGGGGAGGGCGCATGATCGGATCCTGCGCGTCGCCCGTACCATAGGAGACCTCGCTGGCGAGGCGGAGATAACGGTCAAACACGTCGCCGAGGCACTCAATTATCGGAGGGTTGCCGCCGTTGATCGCTGATCCCAGAGTCGCCTATCTGTTTCTCTCGCTCTTGCAGGCGAGGGTTGGGACGAGCGTTATCCGCAGGCTCGGCGACGCGGACCCGAGGGCAGTTCTCGCTCTGCCCGCCGAAGAGCTCTCCGAGCGCCTCAAGCTCACCGGGAACGGGCGCAAGGCTTTCGAGGCGCTGGAGCGCGACTTCGACCCTGACGAGGTGTTGTCACGCCTCGCGGAGAGGAACATCCGGGCCGTAACCCTCGCGGACGAGGACTACCCAGAGAAGCTGTCGGAGATGCCGGACCCGCCGCCGGCGCTCTTCGTAAGCGGGGCGATTCCGGAGGGACCCACGGTTGCCCTCGTTGGCTCCCGCAAGGCCTCGGCGTCGGGGGTGGAGACCGCTCATACTCTGGGCCGGGCTCTGGGCGAGCGGGGGGTGTGCGTGGCGAGCGGGCTGGCGCTCGGGGTAGATGCTGCGGCGCATCAGGGAGCCCTTACTGCGGGCGGGCCCGCGGTCGGGGTACTCGGGTGCGGGATAGACGTCGTGTACCCGAGGAGCAACCGGCACCTCTTCGGGCGTGTAGCGGAGGGAGGGGGCATCGTCTCGGAGTATTACCTCGGGGAGCAGCCCCTGCAGTGGCACTTCCCGGCGCGCAACAGGATCATCGCGGGCCTCTCCGACGCGGTAGTCGTGGTCGAGGCGGCCGAGAAGAGCGGCGCGCTTATAACGGCACGTCACGCCATGGAGGCCGGGCGCGACGTGTGGGCTGTGCCGGGGCCTCTGGGCTTCGCCGAATGCCGAGGCTCGAATGCGCTGCTGGCAGACGGCGCGGGGGTGCTGTGGGACGTAGACCTGTTCGTGGACGCCCTGGTCCCGGAGCCTGGCCCCCGGAGGCTGCCCGTTGCGGGGGAGACGCCGGTGGAGTTGCCGGAGAAGGAGGCCGCGGTGTTCGCGGGGGTAGGCTTC
>JADDPM010000052.1:0-9663 GCA_016781885.1 Rubrobacter sp. | reverse complement strand
GTGCGGATGTGGTCGCCCGGCGCAGCGGGGTGGAGATGCGGGATCTACTGCCGGCGCTGGCGATGCTGGAGCTAAAAGGATACGTCATGCGTGACGCGGGCGGCGCCTTTGTAAGGAACGGGGGAGGGGCGAGGTGAGCACCGGCCAGACCCTTGGTCGTCTGTGGGGACGCTACCTGAAGATCCGGGAAAAGCTGGCCGGAGGGGAGTTGGCAGACGATGCTCGGGCGGAGTTGGAGCGCCAGGCGGGGCAGGCCAGGGACCGGCTCGTCGTCAACTACTCGCCGCTCGTCAAGTATGTCGCCAGCCGGGTCGGGGCGCGTATAACCGGTGTGGTCGAGCAGGAGGACATGATCTCCTGGGGTGTCTTGGGGCTTCTAGACGCCATTCAAACCTATGACCCCGACCGGCCGGGCAAGAGGGCCAAGTTCGAGTCCTATGCGATCTCGAAGATTCGGTGGGCTATTCTCGATGAGATCCGGAGCCAGGACTGGGTGCCCCGGCGCGTCCGCTTGCGTGCTCAGGAGGTTGAGCAGGCAGTCCTCAGGCTCTCCCAGGAGTTCAATCGTCCCCCTACGGAAAATGAGATCGCCGGGGAGGCGGGGATGAGGATCTCGGAGTACTGGGGCTTCCTGGAGCAATACTCCCGCGCCCAGGTCGTCTCACTAGAGGCCCGGCTGGAGCGTGACGGGGGACTGGGCGTCGAGTATGGGGCGCTCGTCGAAGACGCCGCAGCCGTGAACCCTCAGTCTCAGGCCAACGTGGAGGAGTTGCGCGCCCACCTGATCCGCGCGATAGGCGAGCTCGAAGAGCAGGAGCGGCTCGTCGCAACCTTTTACTTCTACGAGGGGCTCACCCTCAAGGAGATCGGCAAGGCCCTAAACCTCACAGAGGGCCGGATAAGTCAGATCCTACGCCACGCTCTGATCAAACTGCGCGAGCGGCTCAAGGGCTCACCTTTGGCCCTCGGCGACTGGCAAGAGAACTTCGGTTAAGCAGAACTTCGGCTAGTAGCAAGCGCCCCGCTGTGCTAACATCTGCGGAGTTTTGATCACGCACGCTCGCCGGAGGGCCTGTCAGGCCCAGGTGGTGGTCCGTGGAAGCTTTTTATCGACTAAACCCCGGATTGCAAGGCGCGGGCGGAGGCTCAACCACCTGAAAGAAGGAGAACAGAGTTGCAGAGTACAGCACAGCAGATTGGCGTAAGAGAGTTGCTCGAGGCCGGGGTCCACTTCGGCCACCAGGCCAAGCGGTGGAACCCGAAGATGAAGAAGTATGTCTTTGCCCAGCGGGCCGGGGTCCACATAATAGACCTCGACCAGACGCTCACCCTCCTCGACCAGGCCCGGAACTTCGTCCGGGGCGTGGCCGAAGCCGGGCGCGAAGTTCTCTTCGTGGGGACCAAGAAGCAGGCCCAGCTCACCGTCGCCGAGGAGGCCGTGCGCAGCGGCCAACCCTACGTCGTCGAGCGCTACATCGGCGGGATGCTGACCAACTTCCAGACCATCCAGCCGCGCATCCACTACTTCACGACGCTAGCGGCAAGGTTTGAGGAGACGCCCGAGGAGGAGAGGAGCGGTCGTGAGTGGTTCGCGCTCGCCCGCGAGTACCAGAAGCTCAGACGTAACTTCGCTGGTCTCACCGAGATGGAGAGGTTGCCGGGAGCCGTCTTCGTGATAGACCCCAAGCGCGAGGAGTTGCTCGTCAAGGAGGCCAACCGGCTCAAGATCCCGGTCGTAGCCCTCACCGACACCAACTGCGACCCGGACGTCATAGATTACGTCATCCCGGGCAACGACGACGCGATACGGTCTATAAACCTGATCTCACGCCTCATCTCCGACTCGATTATCGAGGGCCGCGGTGAGGAGGCGCCCTCCGAGGACCGGCCTGTGCCCCCGGCGGTCGAGGAGGCGATGCTGGCGGAGGAGGAGGCAACCCAGCGTCTATCGGAGGCGGCCCAGAACGGCGGGCTCTCTGACGATCAGCCCACGGGCCTCGCAGACCCGGTGGAGTCCGCCGGGGAGATAGCCCCGGAGGAGGACCCGACTACGAGCTACAGGGGTGCTGAGAACAGGCAGGAGCGCCAGCGCGAGCAGGCCGACGGGTCTGCCGTGCCAGAGGACACCGAGCTTCAGAGTGGGGACGAAGAGGGCGTACCGGGCGGCGGGAGCTTGAGGCCCGGCGAGGAGCAGGCGCTCGTCGAGGGAGCCGGGGAGGAAGTTCCGGCAAGTGAGGGGTCTGTGGAGCAACCGCAAGATACGTCGTCCGGCGGTGCCGAGAGAAACGAGAACGACGAGAACGAGGAGAGTTAAGAGCTTTGGCGAGCACCATCGAGAAGATAAGGCAGCTCCGGGAGGAGACGGCCGCAGGTATGATGGACGTAAAGCGGGCGCTGGAGGAGTCCGAAGGCGACCTGGACGGCGCGCGGCGCGTGTTGAGGGAGCGCGGGCAGGCCATCGCCGCGAAGAAGAGCGCGAGGGAGACACACGAGGGCCTGATCGAGGCGTATATCCACTTCAATGGAAAGCTGGGCGTCCTCGTCGAGGTCGACTGCGAGACGGACTTCGTGGCTCGGACCCCGGAGTTCAAGGAGCTCGCCCGCAACGTGGCGCTGCACGTCGCCTCCATGAACCCCGCGGCCGTCTCGCCGGAGGATATCCCGCAGGCGGTTCTGGAAGAGGAGCGTTCCATAGCCGAGAAGCAGGCCGCCGAGATGGGCAAGCCCGAGAACATCACGCAGAAGATAGTGGAGGGGCGGATGAACAAGTTCGTCTCCGAGAGGGCGCTCCTCACGCAGGACTACGTCAAGGAGCCCGACAAGACCGTGGGCGACCTGTTGCAGGAGACGATCCAGAAGCTCGGCGAGAACATCGTCGTGCGCCGGTTCGTCCGCTACGAGCTCTAGGGCTTCCGGGGCTAGAGGGCCATGGAGGAAACCGCCCCGACAAGGGGAGAGAGAGCTGCGGGAGGGTCAGAGCTCGGGTCCGTAAAGCGCGTGGTCCTGAAGCTCTCGGGCGAGAGCCTCGCGGGTGACGGCGGCTACGGTATAGACCCCATGAGCCTCGACGCGACCGCAAACCAGGTGGTCGAGGCGAAGGAGGCGGGGGCAGAGCTGGCTATAGTCGTCGGCGGCGGCAACATTTTCCGCGGCTCGCAGGTCGCCGACTCTTTGGGAATCGAGGGCGCGACCGCCGACTACATGGCGATGCTCGGGACCGTCATCAACGCTCTGGCGCTGCAGGCGGCGTTGGAGCGGCGCAAGATCGAGACCCGCGTACAGTCCGCGATACAGATACAGGAGGTCGCCGAGGCGTACATTAGGCGACGGGCGATGCGGCATCTGGAGAAGGGGCGTGTGGTGATCTTTGCCTCCGGTACTGGGAACCCGTTCTTTACCACCGACACCGGCGCCGCCCTGCGCGCTTTAGAGATCGGGGCGGACGCTCTCCTGATGGCAAAGAACCGGGTGGACGGGGTCTACGACAAGGATCCGCGCACGAACCCGGACGCCTCGCGCATAGATCGGCTCACATACATGGACGTACTCTCAAAGAACCTCGCCGTAATGGACCACACGGCGGCGACGCTGTGCCTCGGGGAGCGCCTGCCGATAGTCGTTTTCGATATACTGAAGAATGGCAACCTGCGCGACATCCTGCGGGGCGAGCGAGTCGGCTCACTCGTTTGGAATTCAGGGAAATCCTGATCAGGAGCACGAAAAATTACCGAGACGTCGTCCGAATGTTGCACGAGTGTTATGAAGATCTTGTAAAAACACGTTTGCAGGCGGAGCTGGGCGGAGGAGAATGTGATGTCCGACATCGTTGACCTAACGGCGGCCGAGCGCCGGATGCAGGGCGCCCTGGACTCGGTCCGACGGGAGTTTTCGACCGTTCGCACGGGACGGGCGAACCCCGCCATCCTGGACCGTGTCGAGGTAGAGGCTTACGGTTCGAAGATGCCCCTGAGGAGTGTTGCGAATGTCGGCGTCCCCGAGCCGAGGCTTTTGACGGTGACCCCGTTCGACCCTGGCACCCTCAAAGCTATCGAGCGGGCCATAGACAACGCGGATATTGGTTTGAACCCACAAAACGACGGCAAGATCATCCGTCTCCCCATCCCGGAGTTGACCGAGGACCGCCGCAAGCAGTTCATACGCATGGTCCGCGGTTACGCCGAAGAGGGCAGGGTCTCCGTAAGGAACGTCCGGCGCGACGAGATGCGTGACCTCCAGGAGCTCAAGAAGATGGGTGAGATCTCCGAGGACGACGAGCGTCGGGCGGAGGCCGAGCTTCAGCAGCTCACCAACCAGTATGTAAAGCGGATAGACTCGGCGCTCGCCGACAAGGAGGCCGAGCTTCTTGAGGTCTGAGCCCTGTTAAATTCCGCCCGAAAACAGGTCTCTAATTCTCCCTCGCCGATGGACCCCGTACGGGACTCAAGAGGCCAGGTCCTGGCCCCGTTCGATCCGAAGAACACGCCCCGCCACGTCGCTATCATAATGGACGGCAATGGCCGTTGGGCGAAGCAGCGCTGGCTGCCCCGTGTCGCCGGGCATCGTGCGGGGGTCGCGGTACTCACCCCGCTCCTGGAGGCCGCCGGCGAGGCTGGCGTCGAGGCCCTCACGCTCTATGCTTTCTCTACGGAGAACTGGAGCCGCTCCGAGTACGAGGTTGACTCGCTCATGTCGCTCTTCCTGGAGACGGCGAGGGGAAAGGTGCCGGAGCTCAACGAGCGCGGTGCGCGGCTGCGATTCCTGGGCCGCCGGTGGTGTCTGCCGGAGGACGTGCAGGAGGCCATCCGGGAGGCCGAGGAGTTGACCCGGGACAACGATAAGCTCGACGTATACGTCGCGCTCAACTATGGAGGGCGGGCGGAACTCGTGGACGCGGCGCGGCGCATGATAGAGGATGGGCTCTCGCCTAGTGAGGTGAACGAGGCCACGTTCGCCTCCTACCTCTACGCGCCCGAGGTGCCCGAGGTGGATCTCGTGATCCGGACGAGCGGGGAGCTCAGGGTCTCGAACTTCCTGCTTTGGCAGATAGCCTACGCCGAGTTCTACGTAACCGAGACGCTTTGGCCGGACTTCTCCCCGGAGGAGTTCCGCCGGGCCATCGCCTCCTTCGCGGCTCGTTCCAGGCGCCGCGGCGGGGCCTAGAGAGAAGGCCGCAGAGGCCGTGCTCCGGTGGCGCGTCGTCACGGCCCTGGTACTAGCGCCCGTGGTCGTGGGCGCCCTGATGCTGGGCAGGTGGGCCGTGCTGGCCGTGATCGTCCTCCTGGTCGCCCGCGCCGCCCAGGAGTTGGCCCGGGCCCTCGAACCGCTGCCGTTCCCGGCGGCTCTGGGATCGGGAGCGCTCCCGGTGTTGCTCTCGATTCCCTACGGCCTGACAGGTGCACTTGCGGGGGTCTTTCTGAATCTGCCGTGGTCGCTCTTCTGGCTCTCCGCGAAGCCCGACTACCGGACCTTGAGAGCTCTGCTAGCCCTCCTGTTGATGGGGCTCTGGGTCGGCGCACCGCTCGCGCACCTCGGCCTGATGTGGGACGTAACCGGCGGGAGGTACCTGATTATCGTCGCGGTGGTTGGACCCTGGATCTCCGACGCCGGCGCGTATTTCGCCGGCCGCCTCTTCGGCCGCCACCCGCTCTTCCCCGCCCTGAGCCCGAAGAAGACCATTGAGGGCGCCGTAGGGGGCCTCCTGCTTACGGCGGCGGCCGTAGGCTACTTTACCTATCTCTTCCTGGATTTGAGCCCCCTCGCGGCGGTGTTAGCGGGGGCGGCGGTCTCGGTTCTCAGCCAGGCGGGCGACCTGTTCGAGTCCGTCCTCAAGCGCATCCTAGACCTCAAGGACCTCGGCCGCGCCCTGCCCGGACACGGCGGCCTCCTCGACCGGATCGACAGCCTGCTCTTCACAGCCCCCGCCGTGTACTACTTCTACATCCTCTACCTGATGTGAGGTGACCTTTGAAGCGACGCCTCACCATCCTCGGCTCCACCGGCAGCATCGGCCTCCAGGCCCTCGACGTCGTCCGCTCCCACCGGGAGCGCTTTGAGGTCGTCGGCCTCTCCGCCAACAGCGACGCGAAGAAGCTCAGGGAGCAAGCGGAAGAGTTCCGGCCCGCCCACGTCGCTCTTGAAAGCGGCGAGGCCGACACCCTCGAAGACCTGCCCGTCGAGCGGATCACGGGACCCGGTGCCGCCGCCGCGCTTGCCGCCGCGCCCGCCGACGTCGTCCTGAACGGCATCGTTGGCTACGCGGGCCTCGCCGCCACGGTCGAGGCGCTGGAGGCGGGTAACATGGTTGCCCTCGCCAACAAGGAGTCCCTCGTCGCGGGCGGTGACTGGGTGATGCGGCTTGCGGAGAGCACCGGCAAAGACCTGATTCCCGTGGACTCGGAGCATTCGGCGATCTTCCAGTGCCTCGCGGGGAGGAGCGAGGGGGAGGTGCGCGAGATTCTGTTGACAGCCTCGGGCGGACCGTTCTTCGGGCGCACGAAGGCGGAGCTCGCAGGAACGGGGCCGGAGGAGGCGTTGAAGCACCCGACGTGGCGGATGGGGCCAAAAATTACGGTGGACTCCGCGACCATGATGAACAAGGGCCTCGAAGCGATAGAGGCTCACCACCTCTTCGGCGTCTCCTATGACGAGATCCGGGTCGCCGTACACCGCCAGTCGGTCGTGCATGGCGGCGTCCTCTTCGTGGACGGCTCGGTAATACTGCACGCGGCGCTCCCGGACATGCGCCTCCCGATCTCCTACGGCATCCTCTACCCCGAGAGGGTGGAGGTCGGGGCGGAGCCGGTCGGATTCAAAGACGCGACGTGGACGTTCGAGGAGCCCCAAAGCGACGTGTTCCGGTGCCTGCCGCTCGCCGTAGAAGCCGGACGGCTCGGTGGGGCGCATCCGGTGGTTTTGAACGCGGCGAACGAGGTCGCCGTGGGAGCCTTCCTTGACCAGGGTATAGAATTCTTGGGTATAGCGGATATCGTTGAGGAGGTTCTCGGGGCTGTGCCGGATCTCGGTGCGATGGATAACATGCAGGCTATAGAGAACGCGGACCGCTGGGCCCGCGAAAAGGCGGAGAAAGTGGTAAGGAATACACGATGACGATCCTTGTAGCCATCCTCGGCCTTATAGCCCTTATAGTCATCCACGAGCTCGGCCACATGCTCGCCGCTAAAGCAATGGGCGTTCACGTCCCCGAGTTCGGCGTCGGCTTCGGCCCCGCCCTCATAAAGAAGAAGATCGGCAAAACAGTCTATTCATTCCGCATAATACTCCTCGGCGGGTTCGCCAAGATGGAGGGGATGGAGGGGATGGCGAGCGTAGAGAAGGAGACGGGCGAGTTCGGGCCCTATGCGTACCCTTCGAAGCCGGCCTGGCGGCGGGCGGTCATCATCTTCGCGGGGCCGTTCGCGAACCTGTTGGCGGCGGTCGTCATATTCGCCGTCTTGTTCATGGGCGTGTCGCCTCCGACCACGGAGGTAGAGTCGGTCGTCCCAGGGTCTCTCGCCGAGCAGGTCGGCTTGCAGGAGGGGGACCGCATCGTCTCGGTGGATGGGCAGAAGATCGAAGATTGGGGGCAGTTCCAGCAGGCCGTAGAAGCCCGGAGTCCGGGGGAGGAGGTCGAGCTCGTCGCGGAGCGCGGCGGAGAACGGGAGGAATTCTCAGGGGCGCTGACCGCCGACGAGCGGAACCCGGAAAGAGCACTGGTAGGGGTGCAGCCCAGGCTCTCCGATGAGACCTATGGGCCGCTTCAGGCTCTGGGGCTCGGGATGGAGAAGACTGTGCAGACGATCGGGCTCTTCGGGTGGTTCATCGGACAGTTAGTGGCTGGTGACATCAGCTTCTACGATTCCGTCTCCAGCCCTATAGGAGTGGTGGGGGTGAGCAGCGACGTGGCTTCGCAGGGTGCGCAGAGCTTTGCGGGGCTGCTCGCTCTCATAAGCCTCAACTTGGCCGTCTTCAACTTGCTTCCCATATTGCCGCTCGATGGGGGGCACCTGTTCTTTATAGCGGCTGAGAAGGTGTTGGGGAGGCCGGTCAGCGCGGAGACGGTGGCAAAGGTCGCGGCCTTCGGGCTCGCGTTAATACTTATGCTCTTCGTTTTCGCAACCTATGCAGACCTTAGTAAAATCTTCACCGGACAACCGTTTATCCCCGATCCGTAGAAAAGTTGGGAGTGGCATGACAGAGGCAATCGTACAGGAGCGCCCGATCACCAGCCGTCAGATAACCGTCGGCGGCGTACCCATAGGCGGCGGCGCGCAGGTGGCCGTTCAGTCCATGACTAACACTAATACCTCCGACGTCGAGGCGACCGTCCAACAGGTCTACGACCTCAACGCCGCGGGCGCCGACCTCGTGCGCGTCTCGGTAAACGGCTCGAAGGCGCTCGCCGGCTTCAAGGAGGTCGTCTGGCGCACGCCGGTCCCTCTGATCGCCGACATCCACTTCGACTACCGGATGGCGTTGGGCGCCGCCGACGCCGGGGCGGCCTGCGTGCGCATCAACCCCGGCAACATCGGCGGCAACGACCGGTATCGGGCCGTTATAGAGAAGTGCATGGAGACCGGCGTTACGATGCGCATCGGCGTCAACTCCGGCTCCGTCGAGAAGAAGTACTGGGACCTCCCGAAGGCCGAGGCTCTGGTGTCGAGCGCCTTGCAGAAGGTGGAGCTCGCCGAGGAGATGGGCTTCAAGGACTTCAAGGTCTCGCTCAAGGCGAGCCACGTGCCCGAGATGGTCGAGGCAAACAGGGAGTTCCGCAAGCACTCCGATGCCCCCTTGCACCTCGGCGTCACGGAGGCCGGCACCAAGCTTCCCGGCGCCATAAAGAGCGCTGCGGCCCTGGGCCAGCTCCTCCCCTACGGTATCGGTGACACCATCCGAATCTCGCTCGCCGAGGACCCGGTCGAGGAGATACCGGTGGCGTACCAGATCCTCTCCGCCCTCAACCTCCGCCACCGCGGCCCCAACGTCATCGCCTGTCCGAGCTGCGCTCGCACTCTCGGCTTCGACGTCATCGGCATGGCCGCCCGGGTCGAGGATGCGCTCAAGCCCTACGAGGACCACTTCACCGTCGCAGTCATGGGCTGCATCGTCAACGGTCCCGGCGAGGCTAGGGACGCGGACTACGGTGTAGCCGGCGGCAAGGACGACGGTGTGATCTTCTCCAAGGGCAAGCCGTTGCGCAAGGTCGGACGCGACGAGATCTTCGACGCCCTCTTCGAGGAAATACAGAAGGACGGCTGGAAGTAACATCTAGTTAAAGCGTTTGGTGATTTCGCAGGAGCTTTACGTCGTTGGGCTTCCGGGGCTAGAAATTCTCGGGAATTAGGCCGAAGAGAACTCCGACACGTGGGGGCGTGTCTATTCGTCCCCGTTCGGTTGTTCTTGGGGTCTCTCGGCCCAAGACGCTGGACGGTTAATGCCTTCTGGGAACTTGGTTTTCCAATTCCCATACGTCATTTCAATCTCTTCCTGGGTGAGCCCTGCGGCAGCCCTGAGGTCAGCTCCGTGTAGGAATGCTCCCCTAAGGTTCGCTTCTTCGAGGTCGGTTCTAATAAGTTTCGCTTCCTCAAGATGGCTCCCTGCGAGGTCGGTTCCTCTCAGGAAGGAAAAACTAAGGTCCGCTCTCTCAAGGTGGGCTTCCCGGAGGTC
>JADDPM010000314.1 GCA_016781885.1 Rubrobacter sp. | reverse complement strand
TGGAAGGGCGAGTGCCGCGGCTTCAAGCACAACGGCTGCTGCTACCATTCGGCGGCCATGGCGCTCCAGGAAGGGCTGTTCACCGAGGCTCACGAGGATGCACTGAGGCGTCACGCAGCGTAGTCACCCACTGGGGCGGTCCCACCCAATAGGGTAGGCTGCCCCTCTACTCCCACTAGGAGCACGCCCTATGGTTAGTCTTGTCAACTGGGAAACCCTCGCCGCTCGATACGTCCAGGAGCTGCACGAGGAAGGCATCTCCATTCACTCGCAGATAACCGCGTCGTGCGTTCTCGCGGACCTCTGCCGATTGTCTGGCGTGCCGGTTCCCAGCGTCATATCTGAGCACGACCACGAGCACACATTCAGCTCCGACACGCCCGGCACGTTTGGCGAGTGTGTCACCTGCGGCGCGACACCGTTTTGATTAGTACACTCAACCGGGGCGGGAACACTCGCCCCTACTCAGCACAGAAAGGAACCCCACAATGACCACCGAACATGAGCGCCCACACTCCGTCACGTGATCGGGTACGTATTTGGGCATACCTGGGTGTCAGAAAGACGCCGTCACGACAGGGCAACCTCCCTGGCAAAACCCGCTAGGAACAAGGAGTTAGACTCGGCTTCAGCCCCCCGGTGCCTAGATTTTGGGGACACGGAAGTGTGCCCAACTATGTACCCAATCATCTGAGGAGGTCTGATGAGTGCCTGGAGTTTCTGCACATCCTCGACAATGTTCCCGCTGAGTTCGCCCGTCAGAAGCTCACGCTGACGGACGAGGAGCTGGCGTGGGAACTCTCCCAGTCAGCTGGCGAACAACTGCAGCCCTGTTCCGACCTCATGCGGCTCGTGCGGGCGGCTCTGGCGTTCGCGGCGAAGTACAACCACAGTTAGTGACAGACAAGGTGACAAAGGCCGGGGGTAGCATCCCGGCCTTTCTGTCGTTCGGTTCTATTGACGCTCCGTTGCACTGGTGTTACTATCACCGGCGCTAGTGCGACGCTGGCGGATATGGCTGGCTTACGACAGAGGAGGTGTACCGTGATCGCACGAATTACTAGCGCCCAGGTGGCCCCGGAAAGGATAGACGAGTTTGCTCAATGGTGGCAGGACACTATCGGCGGCTTCAAGGGTCGCACTCCAGGATTCCACTCTGCTTATCTGTTGGGTGACAGGCAGACCGGCAGGGGACAGGGCATAGCACTGTGGGAGTCG
>JADDPM010000152.1 GCA_016781885.1 Rubrobacter sp. | reverse complement strand
CATGAAGGCCATCGGTCGCCCCGAGCTGGGCGAGGACCCGCGCTACGAGACCAACGCGGACCGCACGGAGCACGCCGAGGAGCTCGACGAGTTTATCGAGGACTGGACCAGGCAGCACACCTCGGAAGAGGTCTTCCATATCCTCGAAGAGGCGGATGTCCCGGTCGGCCCGATCTACTCGGTCACCGACATCATGGAGGATCCCCAGTACCAGGCGCGAGAGATGTTCCTCGAAGCCGAGATCGAAGGGATCGGGCCGGTGAAGATGCCGGGCCTCGTCCCGAAGCTCTCCGAGACACCCGGCGAGATCGAGTGGTACGGCGGCCCGCTGGGGGCGCACAACGAGGAGGTCTATGGCGGGCTCCTCGGCCTCGCGTCCGAGGATCTCGAGCGGCTCTCCGAGGAAAGGGTGATCTAGCGGACCTACCAGCATCTGGGCCCCCGAGAGGCGGTGAGGAGTGCGAGGTTAGAGAGGGCGCAGCTCTTACGGCCGATGTGTGGCGCCATCTAGCCTATTTGTGTAGAGTGTTGGTATGGCAGAGGGAGAACACTCGCAGATAAACGGGGAACGCTTGCGGGAGATCAGGATGTCCAGGGGCTCACGCTGCGCCGGTTGGAGCAACATAGCGGGGTTTCCTACGAGCGCCTAAACGAGTGGGAACTAGGCGGCGGGGTCGCGGATGACGATACGATCGAAATGCTTGCCGAGGTCCTGGACGTCGAGCCCTCCGAGCTCCTCGCGGAGGACGCCTAACACAAGCCTCTTCGAATCACGATGATACCCGGCGGACGCCGGTGTGCGACGAAAGGTAGAGCGCGCTCCGCCCCCACCTACCTGAGGAGCGGCCCCTCCATAGCTGCCCCTCCTTCCTCCCACTTTTTGCTGGCAGGTGTCCGACCCTAAAGTCCCAATGCCTAAAGCCTCAGCGGCCGATCGCGCTCGGTGCCAAGGGCCGGAAGCGCATCACCAGGAAGGGCGGCTCTGAGGTCTCTTCCCCAGCGTTGAGGACCGCCGAGCGATGGAGCTGGTTGACGGTCACGTAGAAGTAGCCATCGGGGCCATAGCTGAAGCCGTCCGGCCAGAGCACACGCTCGTCATCCCTCGCTAGGATCTGATAGCTGCCGTCGGGCCTTGTCACTCCGATGGCGTTGTTCCCAAGATCGGTTATGTAGATGTTGCCGGCGACGTCGATGCTTATGCCGTCACATGGGGCCTTCTCGCCGTAGCGCTCTACCCGCTCGCCCAAAGCGTCCGGAGAGAGGCCCTCATCGAGCAGGTCGGCTGCGCGGACGCGGTAGACGCTCGTGCCGTGGATAGAGCCGTAATAGACCCATTCGTTGGCCGGGTCTATTACGATGGGATCGAGGCCCAGCTTCGGTTCCTCCACCTCCCCTTCCGGGTTCTCGGCGCGTATCGGACGCCCCTCGATCTCGAGGGAGGCGTCCTGCTCGGGCTGGAGGCTCGGGTGTCCATGAAGCGCTCGCCGCACGCGCCCCGTCTTCAAGTCCACGGCCACGATAGCCGGGTCGCTGGGCCCGAGGAGGGCGCCGCGCTCGTTCAGGTCCGCTATAAAGATGGCCCCACGGACCTCGTCTATGGCGAAGTCCTGCTGCAAGGAGCCGGGCCGCCCGGCGTGCGGGGGGATCGTGATGATGCGGTGAAGCTCGTCGCGCCTGGTGTCCCAGGCCACCAGCTTGGGCGGAAGCTCGCCGCCGCCCATGTCCATGATCCAGACCACGCCCCTGCGGTCGGACTGCACCCCGATCACGGCCGAGATACCTACGCCCTCCTCATTGGGCGCAGTGCTCCAGTCCTCGTTCGGAAACGGTCGCGTGCTGCCGTCCTCCGTCACTTCGACCACATGGTACGGCGAAGGTTCGCCGTAGGAGAAGGGGTGCAGGCTGAGGATGAGCCGTCCGTCCGGCGTCAGGGCGGGGTTGCCGGGGCGATCATCCAGCCGCGCCACCACCTCAAGTTCCGGGGTGCCGCCCACGGTCGCATCGTCCGGGTTGTTGTCTGGCATTCGGTTCTCCTTTCCGTCCCGCTTCCCCTAGCAGGCGTTGCGCGTTCGAGTCTAACATGTTGGCATTTACCGAAACCCTGCGCACCCCTAAACAAACTATTTTTGCGAACTTCCGCGAACGCAGCTTCCCGGCACCTGGGTGAATAGGGCTTCCCGAACAGCGCTCTCTGGGCAGGTGCACCCAAGACCTTGCTTCGCCCCTCTGGCTTAGAGCTTGGAGAAGAAGCCGACGATTTCCCGGTTGGCCGCCTCGGGCTTCTCGTAGTGGACGAAGTGCCCCGCCTCCTGAGCGGTCTCGAACGAGTAGTCGGAGAAGTAGGCGCCGAGCCGGTCCGCCCACCTGATCTTGATCAGCGGGTCCTCCTCGCCCCAGAAGAAGCGGGTAGGCACCCCTATCTTCGGCAGCTCCGGTGCTCCGTGCCGCCAGATCTCGGTCCTCGCTTCGTCAATACCTACGTACCAGTCGAAGCCACCCTGGAGGTTGCCCGGCTTCATGAAGTTGTCCACCCACACCTCGAGGTCTTCCTCGAAGAGGCCCGACCTATGCGCCCAGTGGTCGAGGAAGTGCTTTATGTAGGTCCTGCACGTTTCATGGTCCCTGCCGACGAGGGAGGCGGCCCACCTCTGCTGGTTGAAGGACTGGTACCAGATCTCCTTGACGCTATCGGGCTCGAGCCAGCGCCTACCTATCCCCGGGTAGACGCAGTGGAAGAAGAATAGTCCCAAAAGCCTCTCCGGGTACTTCCTTGCGAAGGCTTGGGCGACGAAGGAACCCACGTCGTGGCTCACCAGACCGAAGCGCTCTATCCCGTTGGAGTCCGCCAACCCCCTCAGGTCCTCCACCAGTATGTCCAGGAGCCCGCTCGGAGGATCTGGCAAACCCGGCTTCTCGGTGTCGCCGAAGCCTCGCAGGTCCGGCACTATCACGTCGAAGCGTTCGGCCAAGACGGGGACGTTCTTGCGGTAGACGTACCAGAACTCGGGCCAGCCGTGCAGGAGCATGAGCGGCGTGCCGGACCCGTGGCGGACGTAATGGATCCTGATTCCGTTCGCTTGTGCATAATCATGGTTCCAGGTCATACCAGTCATGTCCGTCGATATTATGAACCAACCGAGGAGGGTGTGCCTCGGCAAGCTGTGCGAGCGTGCTACGTGCGATAATCGGTATAGGAAAAGAAGCGGAAGCTAAACGAGAGGAGGGATCCTTGACGTATCCGTGCCGCTCGTTAGCATGCCAGACAACGAAACTCAGCACCAATTTAGGAGAAGACAACGAGTTTAGAGAGGAGATTTCGTGCCCTTCTATCAGTTCACAGTTCCGACGGACAGCCCGAGTGCCAAGCTGAAGGCTGACATCGCTGCTGCGGTCACCGAGGTTCACACGTCGGTAACCGGGGCGCCGGCGTCTTACGTGAACGTGTCATTCTCCGAGGTTCCGCCCGGAAGCATTTTCGTGGCGGACAAGGCGGTGCCCTATGGGCGCATGGTGGGAATCATCCGTACCGGCCGTACACCGGAGACCAAGCGCGAGCTGATAAGCGGGCTTGCAGCCGCGTGGAGCAAGGTCACTGGTGAGCCGGTGGAGGGATTTGCTCTGTTCCTACAGGAGGTGCCGGGTAGCGCAGTCATGGAGGAAGGTCGAATATTGCCGGAAGCTTCCGAGGACTAAACGCGCCCAACAATACCTGGTGGTGGATAAGGTGAAGGCATGGCTAAGAAACGTATTACTGACGAATTGTGGCGAGTGATCGAGCCGCTGTTGCCCGAAGAGCCGCCCAAGGGTGGCAGGCCCTGTATCGACGACCGCGCAGCCCTCGCCGGCATCGTGTTTGTCCTAAAGAGAGCGGCATCCCTTGGGGGATGCTGTCCCAGGAGATGAGGTGCGGCTCTGGCAGGACCTGAGTGCTCGTGGGCGTCCGCCGGGTTTGGCTTGGGGAACCAGAGGCTGGAGGATCTCCCATTCTTCGTCGGGAAGGTCGGTGGGATAGGGTCTTCTAGCAGGCATGGGAAAATGACGCCTTCGTTATTCAGGAGCCGTATCCTACCTATCCAAACCCCTTCTCAGACATCCTCTTATATTCAGAGAGCGAAGGGACGCCCAGTACGCCCTCCGCAGCCTGTACAGCGCGCATGATGGCCTCTTGCATCACGCGTGCCCCCCACGCCCCCACGACGTCGGTAGCGACGTCCACCTCGCCGACGGACGCGGCGAAGACGACATCACCGTCCACGGTGGTGTGCACCGGGTATATAACGCGGGCGAGGCCGTCGTGCGCCATATCTGCCACCTTGGTGGCCTGGATCTTCGACAGTCCGGCATTGGTAGCTACTACCCCCAAAGTGGTGTTCTCTGCCCACCGCATCCGGGAGGCGGCCTCGGGGAGCAACTCGACGGTATCACCGAGCGTACCGTCGTCCTGGCGCGGGCCGGCCAGGATCCTTGCGGTGCTCGGGTCGCGGACGTCGCCGAACGCGTTGACGGCTGCGAGCGCACCGACGACGAGGCCGCCGTCCAGCTCCACGGAGGCGCTGCCGATGCCACCTTTCATGGCCCGCTCCATCCCGAGAACCTTGCCGACGGTCGCGCCGGTGCCCGCCCACACGCTGCCCTGCGCGAAGTCTCCAGCCTTCGCCGAGG
>JADDPM010000313.1 GCA_016781885.1 Rubrobacter sp. | reverse complement strand
CGACCCCTCAGCGAAAGGAACCTCGGATGGCCCAAGTGCAGCATACCCCGGCCCCGCCGTCCCTGGAAGAGGCGATCACCGTGCTGTTCTGTGTCGTGGACGATACCTACGAACGACTCAACCCGCACGGGAGGCGCTACGGAGCGCTCAAGAAGCTCTCGGACTCAGAGATTCTCACCCTTACACTCTTCCAGCAACTTCGGGGCGTCGAATCCGAACGGTCTTTCCCGCGCGACGCCCAGAGGTTCTTCTCGCACCTGTTCCCCGGCGTCATGGGCCTCGCTCCGTCCTCCTTTCACCGCCGTATCCGCAAGCTCCGGCGTTTTCTGGAACCCTTGCGCCGTTCGGTCGTGCCTGAGTTGGTCGGGGGCCCCAAGACCCTCATCGTAGACTCGACGCTCTTGGAGGTATTGCATCCGCGCCAGGTTAAGCAATCTGCTGGATTCGACGGTGCGGCATGGGTGAGGTGGGGCTCCTTTTCGATCTACGGGGTGAAGCTGCATCTTCTCTGCTCGACCAACCGGGTGCCCGTCTCCTACGAACTCACCGCGGCCAACGTCGCGGAGATCCGCCTGGTGGGCGAACTGCTCGGCGAAGCGGGAATCGGAGAGGACTTGGCGAGGAGGTTGCTGGGCGACCTGGCATACCGCGGCGAGAAGTTGGGGGACGAGTTGGCAGAGGTTGGGGTCTCCTTGGTGACCGAGCGCTCTCGGCAGGGCGGCAAACGCCAGCAGATAGAGGTGGCGTTCTCTGCCCTCAAGCGGACCTTTGGAATAGAGCACACGCTGGCCAAGACGCTTGTAGGGTTGGTCACCAGGATCGTGGCGAAGATCTCCGCCTACACCTATGCCTTCTACGTCAACCGGCTGCTGGGTCGTTCTCAAGGTCGCATCAAGGAGCTGTGGGCATGAAAACCTTGCAACACTCATCTAGGCTACCCCTTCGAGCTTCCCGACCTTCTGTTGCTCGCGCATGCTCAGGACGAACTCGTAGAAATCTTTCTCCACCATGCTGAGGGGAGCGGAGCGATGGCGGATCAGCTTGAAGCTCCAGGGTATCGAGAGGCCCTCCACCTGCACCAGCACCCCTGCCTCCAGCTTGCGCTGTACGTCGGTTCGGGAGAGGATGGAGAAACCCAGCCCGGACTCTATCGCCTCCTTCACCGCGGTTGTGCTCCCGAGCTCCATCTGGACGTTCAACGGTATGTCGCCCATCTCCTTCAGGGTCCGCTCGACGACGGACCTGATGGCCGAG
>JADDPM010000312.1 GCA_016781885.1 Rubrobacter sp. | reverse complement strand
ACGCGTCAGCGGAGGGCTTCTTCGAGGGCGCGGGCGGCGCTGTCTTGCAGGTTGGGGAGTACGTGCGAGTAGGTGTCGAGGGTGATAGCGATGTTGGAGTGACCTAGCATCTCCGAGACGACCTTGGGGTTGACGTTCTTCGTGAGCAGAAGCGTAGCGCAGGTGTGCCGCAAGTCGTGGAAGCGAGTCCTTCCCGGCAGTCCCGCGCGCTCGAGGAGCGGCTTGAACTGGCGCGTAGTGAGGTCGCGCCGGTCGAGGGGCTCGCCCGTCTCGGAGGCGTGCACGAGCCCGTTCTCTTGCCACAGGGAGCCAGCCCGGTCTATTTCTGCGAGCTGACGAGCCAGGTGGGCTCTGAGGGCGTCCACGGCACCCCTGGTCAGGCTGACCCGGCGGCGGCTGCTCTTGGTCTTTGGGGCGGCGAGACGGGGACCACCTTATTCGAGGCGGCTAGCGCAAGCTTAACGCTTCTCTACACGCCGCTAACCACGGTGCTTTGTTCAGAGGTTTGGACGCTGCACGATTGCGCTGAGGTTGCCCGGCTTGATTCCGGTTAGAGGTTTGCGACCTCCCGCAGAACCTCGTGGTGATTCTCCTCGCCGATGACCGCGAAATAGCGCTTGTCGGGGTCGAGGGCCGCCCAGTCTTTGCCGAGCGCCTCCTTGTGGCGGGTGTCCTCGTTAGAGGTGCGGTCCGCGCCCTTCCATTCGAGGACGGCGATCTTGCCGCTCTTGGTGAAGGCGATGAAGTCGGGGTTGAACTTGGGGCGGCGGTGACCCTGCAGGGCAAACTCGCCCTTGTCGGCGTTGCGGTACCAGCAGACGACGTTATCCAGGCCGTCGAGGTCGGTGGCGAACTCGGCCTCCTGGTTGTTGAGCTTGCCGGGGTGCTTGAAGACGGAGTTGCGGTACGAGACGCCGCACAGTGCCGACGGAAGCTTGAGCTCGGTCGGCACGTGGAAGGCCACGCCCGGGTCGGCGACGAGCTTTTTCTCTCTCGCGCCGGACTTTATCTCTTCGTAGCGTTTCTTGGCCCAGCTCAGGTAGTGGGCGGCGAGGTGGGCCTGTATCTGGTCGCGCACGTGGTAACGGGCGCGATGCAACAGGTCGAGCGGGTGCTCCTTCAGCAGTTCGTCCACGGCGAGCTCCACGTAGCCTAGTAGCTCGGTGTCGGAGATCTCGTTGTATTTGCCGATCTTCTCCAGAAGCCAGCCGACGAGGTCGTCCCGGCTTCCTCCGACCCCACCGGCCCCGCTACCGTTACCGGAAGTAACC
>JADDPM010000051.1 GCA_016781885.1 Rubrobacter sp. | reverse complement strand
GGTTTCTCAAAGGAACTAATGGCTTTTGATAAAGCCTTTCGCGGAATAGAATTAGGGGATGGGAGTACCGCGACAGATCTTTGTTTGCGCCACGCCGGGGGAGGGTCGTTGCGGGGCCAAAGGGGGTGGCGAGCTTTTAGAGGCTTTTCGCGAGGAGGTCTCGCGGCTGGGCCTCTCGCCGTCGGCGGTGCTCCGCAACGCCTGCACCCGCCGCCACGAGGAGGGGCCGGTAGTATTCGTCTTCCCGGACGACGTCTGGTACACCCGCGTGAAGCCCGGGGACGTACCGGGGATCGTCGAGAAGCACCTCGCCCGGCAGACGACGGTGTAGAAGGGTGGCTCTCTAGCCTTACTCCTTGACCGCTCGCCGCTGGCCTCCGTAGTCGAAGCCTACGCGGCCTAGCGTCCTCTCCATCGCCCAGTCCGCGCCGGTTAGGAGGCGGCCCCGGCGGCTCTTCATAAAGTAGAGCAGGACGCTCCGGTAGAGCGCCTGGGCCGCGCGGCCCCGCGTCCTGACCCCGAGCGGGTCCGCCACACCGCTCTCGGGACCTATACTCACCGCGTAGCCCCTATCGAAGAAGCGGAAGGGCGGACGTCCCCGCCGCGAGGCCGCTCCCCGGAGCCTGCGCTTGAGGTCCCGGGCGACCCACGGCCCCTGCTGCACCGCGACGGAGGCGGTAGGGGGCAAGGGGCCTAGCTCTGGATGCTCGTAGATGCCGGAATCTCCGAGTACGTAAACGTTCGGGTGGCCGGGCAACGTCAGGTGTTCGTCCACCCGTGCCCGACCGGCGTCGTCGTGCTCCCCGGGCAGGCCGCGTAGCAGCGGGTTCGCTTGGACGCCCGTGGTCCACACCCGCACCGCCGCAGGCAGCCACTCTCCCCCGGCCCGCACACCCGACACCTCCGCCTCCCGCACCGGCGAGTTCAGCCATACCTCGACTCCCAGCCTCCCGAGCTCCTCCATCGCCACCTTGTGGTAGTACGGGTCGAGCCATTCCATCAGCCGGTCGGTCGCCTCCAGGAGCACGACCCTATGCTCCCGCGCGGGCCTGCGGGCGGAGCGCTTTCGCAGGTAAGCGAAGAGGGCGGCGACCTCGGCGGCCAGTTCGACTCCCGTCGCCCCGCCGCCCACGATGTCTACCGTAAGCCCGCCGGGAGGAACATCCCCGTGCAGCGCCGCGCTCCAGTACGCGTTCAGACTACTCCGCAGACGGAGCGCGTCCTCCAGACTCCAGAAGGTCTGGAAGTGCTCCTCCAACCCTTCGGGGGGCGGGATGGCGACGCTGCCGGGCGCGAGGACCAGGTATTGGTACTTTATGGGGCCCGAGGAGGTGAGAAGGGTGTCGTTCTGCAGGTCCACGCCGGTCGCCTCAGCGCGTACGGTGCTGTAGGAGGCATCGTGGGGGGCGACCGGCATACGGATGCTGTCAGGGTGGATGCGGCCGACGGCGACCTCGTGGATCAGGGGTATAAACGTATACTCCTCGGCGCGGTCTACGAGGAGCGTCTCGCCGGGACGCTGGAGGGCGGGCGGCAGGTTCCGCAGCAGGGAGCCCCCGGCGAACCCCGCTCCAACTACCACCAGCCGGGCGTCGGCGGAGGACGTCTCCAGTTCGTTTCTCGTTTGCGTCACCTGTTCTGTCCTCCTGCCGTTCGGATGCGAGTATACCCTTCAAAACGAGCGTTTTGTGCTTTACAAAACGGCTGGTGCTACGTAGACTCTACGCACGGGACCGGCTCAGGGGTTGCCGGTGCCGCGGGTAACGCAGGGGATTCAAAGGGAACGATCGTCTTACGGGGCTAGAAAGGGGCCGTGTTGGCGAAGGAGGAGTTGGTGGGCGTCGAGGATATCATCCCGGGGCTCATCGTCAGGCATACCAACCGCAGGTTGGGGACTTTGGAGGTCCCTGAAGCTTGTGGGCGGTTGATCTCCGGGAAGATTTCCTTCTCGGAGTTTGTCGATCAGGTCGGCGAAGGCTTTTGGGACCTTCTGGACTTCATGATGGAGCACGACCTCCATCCGGGCCGCCCGGACGAGGTTCTTTACTGCGCGGACTGCTATGCGGACCTCTGCCGCCGCAACGTCTTGCGCGAGCAGCTCGGGAGACTGTACCGTCTGGGTGGCACCACGTGTGAGAGAAAGGTCGGATAGGAAGGCCCGATGCTCAAGTTTAATAAAGGGTAGAATCCTCCGCATGCGGATCGCCTGCGCGGTCCGGCGGTTGTGGAGTCAGAAGAACCAGGGAGGACGCGGACATGGACGACGAGACACAGAAAAGGGCGATAACGCTTCTTTCGACCGGTATCGCTTATCTCTTGGCGAGCCGCTTCGCAGACAAGTTCCTCGACGAACCCGAGGAGCGCGGCGTGGCCGACGACGTGAAGGAGGCTCTAATAAAGGCGAGCTTCTCGATAACCTCGACCATCGTCGCCTCCATAATTATCCGGCGGGTCGTCGGCACCCGCTGGGGCGCCTGAGAAGGGCCGCCTAGAGGTCTGCTAGGCGGCCCGGATGGGCACGAGCCTCCTCTCTTCGGCGCGGTTCGCGCTCGTCCTCGTGCTGCTCGCCATCGCCGGGCTCTTGCTCTACGAGCTCATTGGGGTCATCGAGGTCCTCGCATTAGCACTCCTCATAGCTCTGATACTCGCCCCGGCGGTAGACCTCCTGGTCTACCTGAAGTTTCCGCGTGTCCTGGCGCTGCTCGTGGTTCTGGCCGGCGTGGTGGTGGGCTTCGGGCTTCTCGGTTACATAGTGATCCCGATCATTACGGATCAAGGTGGTGACTTCCTGGCCCGGGTCCCCGGCGTGATCCGCGGCGTCGAAAGGTACGCCAGGGATCTCGGAGAGCAGTATCCTGCCCTACAGGGGTCCGGGGGAGGGGTGGCGAGCTTCGACCTTACCGAGGCCGTCCAGCAGATCATACAGAGGGCCGGGGAGCTCTACTCGTTGACCACGCGGGGGGCCGGTCTACTCTTGCAGGCCGTTGGGGCGGTGGTCATGGCCCTGTATATGGTCTCAAACCCGAAGCCGCTCTTGAACGGGGTGCTCGCGCTGTTCCCGCTAGAGAGACGGGGGAGGGTCGAGGAGATCCTCAAGCTCATAAGGGAGCGGGTCTCCGGTTGGATCCTCGGCCAGATCGCCGCGATGCTCCTCATCTTCATCCTCACCTGGATCGGGCTCGCCGCCCTCGACGTCGAGTATGCCTTCACCTTCGCCGTCCTCACCGGCGCTCTGGAGATAATACCGTTCTTCGGGCCTATCCTCGCCGCGGTCCCCCCGACTCTCGCCGCCTTCGCCGATTCCCCGACAAAGGCGCTCCTAGTCGTCGTGATCTACGTCGCCATACATCAGATAGAGGCGCACATCGTATCGCCGATGGTGATGGCGCGTAGCGTGCAGCTACACCCGGTCGTCGTAATCCTGGCCGTCCTCGCGATGGGCGACCTTTTGGGGCTCGCCGGCGTTATCCTCGCCGTTCCGACCGCCGCCGTCCTTACCGTCCTCCTCGATGAGCTCTACGTCAAACCTCTGGGCGCGGCGCCCTCCCCGAGGGCCGCCGAGCTTCCCGGGCAGGAGGGCAAGCGAGAAGAGGCGAGCCCGGCCCCGCATTCTTAGGACCGGTTCTCCAACTGTCCGGGGCTACGGGTTGGGTTATTATCTAGCTTATGAGTAGCGTTCTCGTCATAATACTGATCCTTCTGGTCGTGCTCGTCGCGGCTTCGGTAGTGCTGGGGAGGATGACCTATCAGGTCCAGAGTGCCCGGGACACCGAGTACCTGGAGTTGGAGGGACACTGGATCCGCTACCGCGTCGACGGTGGGGGGCCGCCGGTCTTGCTCGTCCACGGCTGGCTCTCCTCCGGGGAAGTCTGGACCCGTCTCGCGGATCAGCTATCCAGCCACTTTACCGTCTATAGCCTCGACCTGACCGGCTTCGGAGACTCGGACAAGCCAGCCTCCGGCTACGGCGTCCGCTACGGCAGCCGGCTATTGTACGCTTTCTGCGCTCACTTCGGTCTCACGAGGACCGCCGTGATCGGGCACGACATCGGCGGGGCGATGGCCGTGAAGCTCGCCGCCGATCACCAGGACGTAGTGGGACGGCTCGTTCTCATCGCCACGCCCGCCAACCAGGACCAGATAGACCTGCCGACCCCCCTCTGGCTCGCCACCCTGCCGGTCGTCGGACCTCTCTTCTACACCCTGGGACGCTACGTGGGGCCGCTGCGCAAGCTCTGGATGCGCCCGTTCGTCTTCGACCCGCAGGACCTCTCCGGAGAGGTCATCGAGGCCGCGGGAAGGTCTACTCCGGCGGCAATGATGAAGACCCTCGAGGTGACGCGGCGGGAGATCTCGCGCGGCAGGCTCCTACGGCAGGCCGGCATCATAAAGATCCCCGCTCTCGCAATCACCGGTGAGAACGACCGGATCGTGGACCCCCAGTCGGCCACTCAGTGGGCCGGGGTACTCTCGGCCGAGGCCGTCCTGCTAGACCGCTGTGGCCACCTGCCGATGCTCGAACGTCCGGACGAGTTCAACGCGCGGGTACTCTCATTCCTGACCGGCGACTCCAGCTACCTGAGCGCGGCCCCGGCAGCCCCGGAAGCGGCACAAGAAGATCTGCCCGTCGCAGAGACGCCGGGTGAACCGTTACTACCCGAGCCTCCCGAAACCACTGATGAGCGGGATACCGGCGAGAGACCGAGAGTCCACCGCAAACGGGGCGGAAGCTACTCGTCGCGCGGCCGGGAGCCCGAGGGGGGTCACGAGGACACCCCGGACCCGGAAGATAAGCGTAAGGTCGAAGGTCCGGTCGGTCAGAGCCCGGACAACGGCGCCGGGAGGAGTTCCCTCGACCGGACGGACAGCGACGGGGAAGACGCCGGTATGCCCGAGTTGCCGAAAGACCTCTTCGACTGGCCCGACTCCATGAACGAACCCCGGCCCTGGGACCGGTCCCCCGGGGAGCAACGCCGCGTTCGGGAGGAGCGCGGCGAAGACGCGGACCCGGAAGATCCGGAGAACCCGCATCCCTGATCCCAAGAAGGCGTTGCATGAGATGCTCCAGGCGCCCTTCAAGAACGATCCGAATGCCCTGTCGGCTCTGGTGATGAACCCCGAGGAGCCTTCGATGTACCCCATGGAGATGCCGGACCAGCTAGCCGGGCAGGAGCCGTTGGATCTAGCGTTCATAGACTCGATGATCCCGCACCACGCCTCGGCCACAGAGATGGCTAGCACCGCGAAGATGCGCAGCGAGAACCCCGAGATAAAACGCCTCGCCAGAGGAACCATCGACGCCCAATCGCGGGAGATAGGGGGGATGATCGAGCTGCACCACCAATACTACCCGGAGGGGTAGGGGCGGCTAAGGTTACAGCTCTTTCTGCAAATACAGCCACTCCCTGATGCCGAGGAAGTAGCCGGTGAGGCGTGAACGCTGGCGGGAGACCTCCTCGTAGCCACAGGCTTCGTAGAGCTTGAGCGCGGGGAGGTTGCCGCCGCTGACGTGGAGGCCCACGGTCCGTTTGCCCGACTCGCGGGCCACGGTCTCCGCCGCCTCGAGCATGGCACGGGCCACACCTTGCCGGCGGTACTCGCTGGCGACTACGAGGCGTTCGATGTATGCCTCCGAGGAGGAGGCGGCGTAACGGGGATAGGAAAGGAGGGATGCGGCCCAGGAAGCATGGAAGAAGCCCAGGTTCCGGCGCAGGGTCTCCCAGATCCCGCGCGCAAGGGCCTCGTCGTCCGAGCTACCCGTGCGGACGCCCACGCTCGCGACGATCTCCACCGGCGCTGCGCCCTCGATCACCAGTGAGCGGACCCCGCCTAGAGCGTGCTCCATCTGGACCCACTTCTCCATGATCTTTGTCGACCGCTCCATCCGCCGTCCGAAGATCGGGCGGAACTTATCGAGGAACCCTTCGACGACGAGGTCCGCGATGGGCGTCTCGTCCCGATGCTCCGCCGGCCGCACGACAAAAGTGTTCTCCTGCATTCACCAATCGTATCAAAGCAGTTAACTATCGGCTCTTGTCTTCGTAAAGCGGCCGGGGTTGGTGTGACGAGATCTGCTCTCCTCTCGTGCGCCCGCTTTCGGCCGCCGAGCGCTGAACCCTTTAGAAAGTCGCGCCCGCCGGAAGCTCTACCCTCCATCGCTATACCCGCAATCATGCGATGCCCCCCTGATGCTCGTCATGGGCGGCGCGCTGCTGGTCACCATACCCGCTTTCCGCCTGATCTTGAAGCGTCCGCGCCCGATTTTGGCGGGCGGCTTCGCGCTGCCTACCAAGAGCGCCCTGGACGTGCGCTTGCTCGGGGGCGCGACGATGTTCGGCGTCGGCTGGGGACTGTCGGAGTTCTGTCCCGGCCCGGCGGTGGCCGCCCTCGCGACGGGGCTTACGCCGGTGTTCGCGTTCGTCGCGGCGATAATGGCGGGGATGGCCCTCTACGGGTGGACCTTCGAGCGGCCGGTTCGTGGTGCCGCGGGGACGGAACCGGATGCCCCACAAGGCTTCAGGTCATATCGTGCATAGGGACGTTCTACTTAGCCCTGGTTTGCGGAGCGCGAGGGGGCAACGATTCCCGGTCTTCTTGCCGACCATCGGTATTATCGATTAGATATTAACTGACGAGCCTCTTCCGCATTAGCTGGACCGGGAGGAGCGAGAGCGACGCGGTGAAGACTAGGATCCAGGCGGCGTCCGCGAGCACGCCCGGGGAGGGTCCCGAGGCGAGTTCCCGACACAGGTTTACCGCATGGTAGAGAGGGTTCAACCAGGCTATCTGCGGCACAGGCGCCGGGAAGCCCTCGACGGGGAAGAAGATCCCCGAGAAGAGGAAGAGCGGCGTGATGACCAGGGTGAAGTAGTATGCGTAGAGGTCTATGCGCTGGATGAGGCTCGTGAAGAGCGTCCCCATGACGCTGAACATAACGCCTATGATCAGCAGCACCGGCGGCAGGAGCAGCGCCCAGGGTGACGAGACGAGCGGGTTCTCCGGCGTGAAGACGAAGCCGAGCATCGTCAGGACCGCGAGGAAGGCCGTCCCATAGAGCGCGGAGCGGGTGCCGGCCCACAGATACTCGCCGGCCACCACGTCCTCGGCGTTCACCGGGGTCGTGGTTATGGCGTCATAAATCCTGTCTATCTTGAGCTTGACGAAGGTGTTGAACGTGCTCTCGAACGAGGCCGCCCACATGGCGTTGCTCGCCAAAAGCCCCGGCGCTATGTACTGCAAGTAGGTCTGGCCGTTGATCCCTCCCTCCCGGATGAACGCCCCGAGCCCCAACCCCAGAGCCCCCAAATATAGCAGCGGGTCTATGAAGTTCGGGGCCAGAATGCTCTTCCAGTACTTGCGGAAGATCATCGCGTTACGCTGCCAGACCCTAAACGCCCCGCGCGCCGAAGGTATCCTCACCCCGCCCATCAATCCACCAGCCGCCGTCCCGTGAGCTTCAGGAAGACGTCCTCCAGGGTTGCCCGGCGACGCAGGATATTGTCCACCTCCACACTCCACTCTCTGATCTTCTCCATTACGGCGTCAGCGTCCGAGGCGTACACGAGGAGAGCGTCCCCTACCCGGTCGGTGTTGTCAGCGACGTCCTCGACTATGGAGGCTAGCTTCTCCAGAGTCTCGGGAGTCGCCCGGAGCTCCAGGACCTCGGCGCTTACGTGCTCGGAGATGAGGTCTCTTGGCGCACCCTCCGAGATGATGCCTCCACCCTCCATGATGCACAGGCGGTCACACAGCTGCGCCGCCTCGTCCATATAGTGTGTCGTGAGGATGAGCGTCTTCCCCTCGCTCGTGAGCTCACGCAGCTTGTCCCAGACCAGGTGACGTGCCTGCGGGTCGAGACCGGTCGTCGGCTCGTCGAGGACGACGAGGTCGGGGTCGTTGATGAGGGCGCGGGCGACGAGGAGCCTCCGCTTCATTCCGCCGGAGAGCTGTTCGACCTTTGCCTCTGCCTTCTCGGAGAGCTGGACGAACTCCAACAGCTCTTCGGCCCGCTGCGCTACGATTTTTTTTGGCAGGTCGAAGTAGCGGCCGTAGACGAGTAGGTTCTCTCTCACCTTGAGGTCCTCGTCGAGGTTGTTCTCCTGGGGGACGACGCCGATGCGGCGTTTGACGGCCCTTTCGTGACGCTTCACGTCGAGGCCCGTGACCTCTAGTTCCCCGCTGGTGGGGATGGCGGCGCCGTAGATCATCTTCATCGTCGTGGTCTTGCCCGCGCCGTTGGGACCGAGAAACCCGAAGCACTCTCCCCGGTAGACCTCGAAGTCCACGCCCCTGACGGCCTGAAAGTCATCATAGCTCTTCCGCAGGTCCCTGGCTGTGAGCGTCGTGACTTCGCCGGCCTTATGGTTCATCCCGTCGTTCAAGCGTCTACAGCTCCCGTTACTTGCCTTACCGGAGGGCGGCCGCCCGGCCCAGAGCCGCGAGCGCCCGGACGAGGCGTTCTTTGTTCTCCCGAGCGTTGAGCCACGTCGAGGCCCCCGAAGGGTGCGGCAGGGGGACATATACTACTCCATCGCGCCGGAACGTCTCGCCTACGGCTTCCGAGAGCCGCTCGATGCCTAGAAGCTCCTTTATGGCGAGTCCTCCGACCGGCACTATCGTCCCTGGCCGGAGAAGCGCCAGCTCGCGTGAGAGGTGCGGGCGGCAGTTCCGGATCATGGCGCGCGAAGGTACCTTATCGCCACCGCCTCTGGCTTTGCCCGGGAAGCAGCGGCACAACGCCGAGAGGTATGCCTCTTCACGCGAGACGCCGGCTTGCTCTAACCAGGCCATGAGCCTCTTTCCGGACGGCCCGGTGAACGGCAGCCGGGTCGTCACCTCCGTCGTTCCCGGCGCCTGTCCGACGAGGAGGATGCCGGCCCGCTTAGGCAGGTCCACGACCGGCGCGTTGTCTCCCGAAGGGAAGCAGCTCGAGCAGGCCCGCACCCGCTCCCGATGTTCCTCCAACGCCTCCACGCAGAGAATGCTACCGTCTCTGCAGAACGCGGCTTGTGCGCGAACTCCCACTCGATCGATTTTCATAAATCTTAAAAAAAGAGTGTAAAAAAGGTTCACCAATCTGGTACTGCTCTGGTATTATCTCGGTTATGGCATACGGAAGAAGGAATAAAAGAAGAGCGAGAAATAGTCAGCGTACGGGGTTCTACGTATTTGCGGCGCTTGTAGTCCTGGCGCTCGGGTCGTTGGCTTATATGGGGGGAAGCTCGATAATAGACAGCACGCTGCGGGCGGACGTGGAGAGCGTGCAGCGGGCCGAGAACCCGACCGGGGCGGAGGCACCGGAGCCGGTATCCGACGAGGCTGCGGAGGAAGCGGCCGAAAAGGCCGCTAAGGAGACCGCCGAGGCACAGGAGTCCGACGACGAGGAAGAAGCCGCGGAGGCCGAGGCCGCTCAGGAGGAGGCTGCCCTCCTCGCGGAGCCTGCCCTCGACGAGGAACTCCCGACCGAGGACGGGCTGCCGGAAGACGAGTCCGCGCCCGTGACGCCGAGCGATCCCACAATGTACCTGAGTGTCCCAAAGCTTGGTATCTCCGGCGCTACCGTAGCCGGGGGCGAGGCGGCTCTCGAGACGGGCACGCAGTTGGTAGCAGGAGCTCCATGGGTGCCGGGCTCCAACACCTATATCGCCGGTCACCGCGTCGGCTTCCCTGGTACCCCCAGCGACCGCATCTTCTACAGCCTGCCCTCCATGGCGGCTGGGGACGCGGTTAGCCTCACGGACTCCAATGGCAAGGTGTACAACTACCAGGTAAGCGAAGTATTTGCCGTAACGCCGTATGACGTGTGGGTAACGGCTCCGACCGGAAGCGACATGGTTTCGCTGCAGGTTTGCACCGAGACCCCCGACGACTGGTGGACCATAGGTCCTAGGCTCATGGAGTCGGGGCCTGAGTCGGGGCGCCTGATCGTCCGCGCCGTGCGCGTCTAGCGGCGCCGTATAAATGTAAAGAGGGGGACGCTGTTAGAAGCGTCCCCCTTTTCGTTTGGCCTGGGGCGACTTGTAATGCTTGCCGGGGGCTAGCGAACATAGGACCAAAGGTGGGGAGAAGTGGCAAGGGGGACTCTACTTACTCGCCTCTCCGGGGGCTTACGGGACAATAAGATGGAGGGCGTTGGTACTTATGATAAGTTGGTTTGGGGTCTCTTCGACGACTCCTCGATAGGGTGGAGCTTTATCTCACCTGGGACGGTCCTTCTTGGGTTGTCAGGGCGCCGTCAGCGCGCTTGTGGGGATTGCGCAGCAGGAGCAGGCCGTAACCGACGAAGCCTAGAGTGGTGGCGAGGACGAGCAGCAAACTCAGGTATGGGACGGTCTCGGGGGTGGAGAACTCGGCGGAGAGGCCAAGGGCGAGGTGGAGTAGGATGGGCGGCCAGATCGAGGCCGTCCTCCAACGCAGCGCCGCGTAGGTAAACCCGGCGCAGAAGGTCAGCACAGAGAGATATACGGTCTCCGGCCACGGAGCCGTCGGCGCGGATCCGGCCAGAAACAGCGCGCCGGAAAGCAACGACGTCGTTACCATGGCCCGCACTACTCCTTTGGGCGCCAGCGCCCTCCAGAAGATACCCCGATAGAGCGCCTCTTCGGTGAACACGGCGACGATTATGCTCAGGAGCGCCGAGGCAAACAGGGCCGGTCCCCGCGCACCCGCGCCGCCCAGGAAGGAGAGCGCGCAGACGAGTGATGGGAAGAGGAGCAGATGCAGATTCCTCACACGCGAAGGCCAGTCGAAGCCCGCCTCGCGCCACCAGCCGAGCCTTGTAAGCAGTACTACGGCGAGCAGGGCTGACAACAACCCATAGAGGTTCTCGGAACTTATGAGGTCTGCGATGACCTCCTCCCCTTGGTTTGGCTGTCTCACCAACTCGGCCGGGAGGTTCTCCACGGTCGGGACCACGTAGGTCGGCAGGGCGGCCCGGCTGGCGAACGTGAGGCCGAAGAGCGCCAGAGCGAGCAGCGAGGAGAAGACCATGGGGTGTCGGGCTGCGAAGGTCTTCAAGCGGATGATGCCCGGTGCTAGCTCCTGGGCTCGTAGACGTCGTAGAGGATCGGCTCGATGCCCTCGGAGCCCACCCCCGAGCGGTATTGAATGTAGTAGGCGCGCTGGAGGTAAGCCAGCGCGGTCTTTATGCGGCCCTGGAGCTCGGGGACCCTGGCCTCTATCTCAGCTAGTTTTTTAGAGTCGAGGACGACGTCCTCCTCATCGTTGTCCTGCCACTCCTCCCATAGCATGCGCCAGAGGTTGTCCAGCTCGGGGGAGAGGGGTTCGCGTTGCATCTAACTAACGGGCCTCCGTCCTGTGCTTGCGTAGCTCGAAGACGACGTGCGGCATCTCCGGGACGAGCAACTTCTCCATCGCGAGACGCACCGCGTTCGACGAGCCGGGAAGGCAGGCGACGAACTTCGAGCCAGAAGCGGTCTTAACCGAGCCCGCGACCGCGCGGCTCAGCATCGCCGCCGCGCCGATCTCCTCGTAGGAGAGCATCCTGAAGAGTTCGCCGAAACCGTCGAGCCTCTTATCAATGAGGCGGCTGACGACCTCGTAGGTAGTGTCCCGGCCCGAGATACCGGTCCCGCCGGTGGTAATTACGGCGTCCACGTCCTCGTCGGCGAGGAAACCTTGCAGGATCTCCTGTATACGGGGGACGTCGTCCTGCACGATCTCGCGGCGGGGGATCTCGTGCCCGGCCTCCCGCATGAGTTCGACCATGACGTTGCCGCCGGTGTCGGTCTCGGGGGTGCGGGTGTCGCTTACGGTGAGTACGGCAACCCGTATCTTCTCCGGCGACGCCTCCCTGTGCTTCCGGGCGCTCTCGCTCACAGGACGCCGCCTCCGCGCAGAAAGGGGTTGGTCTGCCGCTCGCGGCCGATGTTGGTCTCGGGGCCGTGACCGGAGAGGACGCGTGTGACGTCCGGGAGGGGAAGAAGTTTCTCCGAGATGCTCCGCATCAGGAGGTCCATGCTGCCGCCCGGCAGGTCTACCCTGCCGACGCTCCCGGCGAAGAGCGCGTCGCCCGAGAAGACGATCCCCTCTTCCTCGGCGTAGAACGCGAGGTGCCCCGGCGCGTGGCCGGGGGTGTACAGAGAGCGGAGCCGGATGCCGCCGACCTCCAGCGTCTCGTAGTCGGTTATGTGCCGGTTTACCGCGGGCACCCTGCCGAACCTCATGCCCATCATTATCGCCTGCTGGGGCAGGGTCTTCATCATCGCCTCGGCCTCCTCGTGCATGAGGACGGGGCAGAGGTACTCGTCGACGAGTTGGGCTATGGCGCCGACGTGGTCTATGTGGGCGTGGGTGACGATGATCTTTGTTATCTCGATCCCCGTCCTCTCGACGTTGAGCGCGATGCGGGCCGCCTCGTCGCCCGGGTCTATGAGCGCCCCTGTCCCCGACTGATCTCCGATGATGTAGCAGTTCTCCTGGAACGGCCCGACGGTTACCATCTCGACGATCATCGCGTCACCTCTACGGCCCGGTCTCCCGCTCGTCCCCGCAGGAACTCGACGAGCAGACGCGCCGGCGTCCCCGATGCGCCCTTCGGCGTGTAGGCGTTCTTGGACTTGCCGTAGGCGGTCCCGGCGATGTCCAGGTGTACCCAGGGGTAATCAACGAACTCCTTCAGAAAGGCCCCGGCTGTAAGCGCGCCGCCGGGACGTCCGCCGGAGTTCTTCAGGTCGGCGGTCTCTCCCTTCGTCTGTTCGGTATACTCCTCGAAGAGCGGCAGGTGCCAGGCGCGTTCTCCCGCCGCCTCGCCAGCCTTCTCTATCTCGGCGATGAGCGCTTCATCATTGCCCATGAGCCCGGAGGCGTGGTGGCCCAGAGCCACGACGCACGCTCCGGTGAGGGTGGCGCAGTCTATGACGGCGGCAGGTTCGTAGCGCTTCGCATAGGAGAGGGCGTCGGCCAGGATCAGGCGTCCCTCGGCGTCGGTGGTGACGATCTCGACGGTCTTGCCAGAGTGGAGCTTGAGCACGTCGCCGGGCTTGAAGGCGTTTCCGGCGGGCAGGTTCTCGGTGGCCGGGACGAGGGCGACTACGTTGAGCGCGAGATCCAGGGCGCCCACGGCCTCCATCGCGCCTAGAACGGCGGCTCCACCGCTCATGTCATACTTCATCTCGTCCATCCCGCCGGACGGCTTTATGGAGATACCGCCGGAATCAAAGGTAACGGCCTTACCGACGAGGACGACGGGGGCCTCCTCTCCGCCCCTGCGGTGCTCCAGCACTATGAACCGCGGCTCGTTGGCGGCGGAGCGTCCGACCGTCGCGAGGCCGTTTAACCCCTCATCCTGGATACCGACCAGGTCGAGGACATCGGCCTGCATGCCGTATCGCTCGGCTATCTCGCGCGCCTTGCCGGCGAGGTACTCCGGGGTCGCCTCGTTTGAGGGCTCGTTGGCGAGGTCCCGGGCGAGGACGGACGCCGCCGCTGTACTCGCGCCAGTCTGTGCGGCGGCTGCGACATCCTCGTCGTCGGAGACGAGGTTGAAGGTTCCGAGTTCACTGCTCGGGGCAGCCGTCTTGTGTCGGTTGAACCGGTATGCGCCGAGGACAGCACCTTCGGCCGCGGCTTCGGCGGCGGCGATGCGCGCCGCCGATCTTTCGGAGACAGGCAGTGCGAAGGCCGCGTCGTCTAGCTTGAGGGTCTGGGCTTGCTTTGCGGCGGTTGCGGCGGCGCGCCGAAGCTTATCGAGGGTGAAGGAGGAGCGGTCCCCCAGGCCCACGAGTAACAATCGAGGAGTGGCCAGACCCTGCGGAGCGTAGACGAGGGCCGTCTCGCCGTCCTTGCCGGAGAAGTCACCGTTCGAAAGGATGATTGACACGGCCTCGTTTAGCTCCTCGGGAGGAGATTCGTCCTTGTGGAGGCCGACCGCCAGCAACCCAGTCGATATCTCTGTAAGTGGGCCGCCTATCGCGCCGATCCCGATCAAACCTTGCCTCCTCGCGTTCGCCGTTTCTTCAGGCCGCGTAGATTATAGGGCAAAGGGGCTCATGGTCCCGCCCACGGTTCCGCCCAAGAGCGGGGGCGCCGGATGTCTTATACTCGCCAACCGATGAAGCTTTGCGTGGTGATCCCCACCCTCAATGAGGCGAACAAACCACTACGACGTAGACATCACCGACGACCTCACCTGTCTCAGAGCAGAGTTGGAAGAACACTGGTGCTATCTCCATATGCGTTGCGGAGCTTATAAAAACTCTCTAGATGAAGAAGAGGCGCGAACCATTTTGGTCCGCGCCCCAAAATCTGGCTGCTGATAACTAAGAGCAGACAGCTACAAAACAGGCAGGTACCTCCGGATCTCATACGGCGTCACCTGCATCCGGTACTCATCC
>JADDPM010000050.1 GCA_016781885.1 Rubrobacter sp. | reverse complement strand
TAATGATCTGGCTGTCCTCATGAGCCGCCAGACACGCTCTAGTCTGGCGTCGCGCTCAAGAGCGCTCAGGTGATGGGCCTCGGTACTTCGGGCGACCCTGCTTCGTGCGGTTGTACTGGATCACAAGGCGCGGCTACTCTGTCGCGGCGTTTTCCTTCTTCGGCTTCTTACCGATGCTGATCATCTCCGGTTGCACGCCGCTCTCGGGACCGTCGCCGAGCTCCTCGTCGCGGTATTGGTACACGCCGCGGCAGGTGTGGCCGCCGGTGGTGCGCTTCTCGGTGTAGGAGAGCTTCACGTTGGGGTTTATGGCGTTGACCATTGCCTTCTCGTAGGTAGAGAAGGCGGCGCAGGGCTTGACATCCCAGCCGGGGACGCCGTCGTTGCCCATCCCGCCGAACCACGGGCAGCGGTCAGCGTTTATGACATACTCGCCCTCTTTAGTCTCGGTTAGCGTGATCTCTATGTCGAAGAAACGGTTGGCGAGCATGACGACGTCCACGGTATCCTTCATCGTCTTGACATCGAGCTGTTCGCGCAGGTCGCTACCCTGCTTCTCGCCGATGCGGCTCATGGCAAGCTTGCCAATCTTCTGCCCGTCGTAGCCCAGGTCGTCGGCCGCCCGGATCATCTCATCGAGGATAACCCCGGTTCCGGCGCTCGCCGCCTTCCACTTGTACCACGTCGGTCCCGGCAACCCGAGCTTCATCGCCCAGCGTGCGAGGAAGAGGGGTAGTTTGGGAAGACCATAGACTTTGAGCCACTTCATGGCTGAACTTTTTCCTTTCGCCGACAGCGTCCTCGATTATACCGGCCACGCGCCCCGTGCGTCGCCGTTCTACCCTCGACCACAACGCCTCGGCACTGCCTTCCTCGATGAGGCGTTCGACCTTCTTGACGTACTCGTTGGGCTTCGCCTTGCGCTTCAGGCTGCCCGTGACGTGTAGCGCACCTTGCCAAAGACCTCCCGCTCCCTCCGGCCCCGGCCGTGCTGGCTGAAGACCCATGCGACGTTCGCGCAGGAGTTCGGGTCGCGTCACGAAGTACTTGCTGTTCAGGTAGAGCGTCGTCTCGTAAGCCTCCTCTGGAGTAGGGCTGCACTCCGGGATCTTCTTCCCCCAGTACATCCTCATGTAGTTGTGCATGTAGCCGGTGTGAAGCATCTCCTTCATCGCCGCGTTCCAGTAATCGTCGTGCGTCTTGGCATCCTCTAGCTGCTCGCGGGCATAGATGTACTCGCGCTCGTCCCTGGCGTGCTCCTTGAGGGTCTCCTTTGCCCAGGCAGGAGAAAGAGTCGTACTCAGGAGCATAGTGGCAGAAGTTCATCGAGAGCTCGCGGCGCATTATGAGCTCTTCTATGTAAGAGTCGATGTTCTCCCGGCCCTTGCCGCCCCTGCGTATCTCCAGGGCCACGTACACGGGCGAGACGTGCCCATAGTGGAGATACTTGCTCATATGCGAGACGTCGTCCGTCTGCGGCTGGTTGCGGTGCTCGACGTAGGTGCCAAACCTGTTCTTTATAAAGTCTTCGAGTATCCTCTTCGCCTCGCCCGTACCGCCTCTGAAGAGGTGACTCAAGGGCTCGACGCTCCTGTCCAGGTTCATGCGGCCAAGAGCTTTCTCCACGTCTGAGAGATTGAGGCCATCGTCCTTCATGTTAATAGGCTGCTTTCAACCTCCGTCGGCTCTAGCTCGACGAGGAAGTCTGCGAGGTGTTCCCGGATCTTTGGCCGCAGGGTACGCGCGGCGTGCTCCTGCTTGTTCGACGCAAGTTCGAGCGGCACAACAACCTCGGTCTCGACCTGTACTACAGGACACCCCGCTTCCTCGGCCACCCTCTCGCGCCACCCCTTCTGGAGTCGCAAGTGGCTTATGTCGCAGACGATAAGAGAGGCGCTTTTGCCATACGCAAGCGCCACCTCGTCCGGGGAGCCCTTGTGAACGACGAGCTTTATGCCGCGTTCTTTGAGACCCTCCTTTACGTCCTGCAGACCTTCTAGCAGGAAGGTGTAGTGTCTCGCGTTCGCCTCCGGATAGCCGTCGGTAGGTCCTCCAGCTTACAAACGCCCCCGCCCCACGAGGCTTCGAGGCCCTCGTCGGGGCGGACGACGACCTTGAGCCCAAGCATCTGGTAGAGCTCCCCGTACCGCGCGGCCCGCTCGACCTCGGCGGCCCGCTTCTTCTCCGCGAGCTTCTCCTCGGACAAGAACCTGATGCTGTCCGGCGTGAGGGTGCGTGGGCGGCCCCCCGCTTCGTAGCCATGACCCAGGAGCTCATACCTTCAGGTACCCCGAGGGGAAGAAGGTGCGAAACAGCGCCGGGTTGTTAGGGGCTGGGCTGGATGTGAGGGGTGAGGGAGGGTACGTCGTGGTGCCGCCGAGCCGCACACAAAGCGCCTACGAGTGGATCGAGAGGGCGCCCCTCGCAGAGGCGGCATGGCTTCTTGAGTGCCTGGGCGAAGCCAGCGAGGGAACGCTGCTTTGAACGGATCGCTCGCCGGAGGCGGCGCGCCGGCTGCCGGTGGGTCTGCGGTTTGTAGCAGGCGGCGTGACGCGCGGAGGCGGTTAGCTGCATCGATGATTAGGCGTTACTCGGCCTTGTTGAAGACGTGGGACTACCCACGAGCTGATTGCTCCTGAATGGAGGGAGAGCGCGAGCCGTAAAGCTTGTCTACCTTTGTAGCGAGAAAGCCGTGCTTCGCTCGCCGATCAGCCCGTGAAGGAGGTTTGCCCCAAGGCATCTGCCCCACGATCAGCTTCGGGAGGTTGATGAAGACATTCGTGCCGCTACGCTTAACCACCGCATCCAACGGGATATAGGTATCGGTGTTGAAGATCAGCCCGCGCGGCACAAGCAGGTAGCCTTCGGTTTCCTCCGTCGCTTCGACGACCTTGTCAACCGTGCCGATCTCCCCATGGTCGGAGCCACGAACTGTATCGCCCGGCTGCACGTCAACGCGGCCTGCCCTCCAAGCATCAACGGTGGCTAGGAACTCGTCCACGATTATGACTGCGTTGGCGATGAGCGGAAAATTTATGCGGATCGAAGCCTCGTATTCGGGAATACTTGCCGCGCCGATGGCGTCGGAGAGAAACGTCACGTCGAACCCTTCTTCCATGGCGTGTCGCCCGGTGGACTCGCAGCACAGGTTGGCGGTCATTCCGGCGATTACCAGATGAGTGGTTCCCATCCGCCGGAGGTGTTCAGGGAGATCGGTCTGGAAAACATCACAACTCTTGTGCGGCAGGAGCACCGTATCCTCCTCGCGCGGCTGCAAGTCGGGATGAAAATCTGCCCCCCAACTGCCGGCCAGAAACATCTTCCTCTCAAACATCAGGCGGTTGATCCCGCTTCTCCGGTGTAACTGTTCGTCAGCGTAGTCCTCCTCCGTGTATGCCATCGGTCCGAACAGGACGGGGATGCCGTATGTCCGTGCGCCTTCGATAGCACGCTTCAGATGGCCAACCACGTCGTTCATCTTCACGGTGTTTTTGGCCGATTCCCAGCCCGCTCCGCCCTCGGAGAGGAAGTCGTTGACCGGATCTATCACCAGCAGGACCGTCCGGTTAGGCGGGAATGAAATTCCGGCCTCTTCTTTCGGTAGGTATGTGGCGCCCGCCGTCGGGGTCTTAGGTCTTGATTGTGGCATTGTGTTTTCCCCTTCTGTTCATGTTTGTGCCACCGTTTGTCGTCGTCTGCTGCGACCGGCGGCTTGGGTCACGAAGCAAGGGTTAAAATGTCAGTGTGCGGATCATGACACCTTACTATTGATTATACTGCTTGCTGTGTGCGCCCATTTCGATCCTCGCCTAACCCGTAGACTAGGCGCGCAACCGCCGGAGCCTCTCTACGCCCCCGAGAGCACCGTTAGAATGACCATGCCAGGCGCTAGGGCCGCACCGGCGAATAGTTGTAGCAGGACTCTATCCTTTCCTCCACGCTACATCGCTTGCCAGCGACCGAGCGCCAGGCTGACGTTGAAACCACCGAAGCCAAAGGAGTTTGTTAGGGCGGCATCAACGCTTGCCTCCGCTCCAGGTGTCGGCACGTAGGAGAGGAGGGATTCGGAGTCCGGGTCCTCTAAGTTGACAGTCGGTGGCAACCAGTTGCGGTCGAGTGCCAGGGCCGTGATCGCTGCCTCTATCGCCCCGCTCGCTCCTAAAGCGTGTCCGAGCAGGCCCTTCGTGCCGCTCACAGCCAACCTCTCGGCGTGCTCGCCGAAGGCGAGGCGGATGGCTAGAGCCTCCGCAGCATCCCCGAGCGGGGTGGAGGTCGCGTGCGCGTTTAGGTAACCTACCTCCTCCCGTGTGAGGCTGGCCTCGGTGAGGGCAAGCCTCATTGCCTGCGCCGCCTCCTCGCCCGAGGGCAGGGGGGCAGTCATATGGTAGGCGTCGTTTGTAGCGCCGTAGCCCAGAAGCTCGGCGTAGGACCGTGCGCCCCGCGACTGCGCGTGCTCTAACTCCTCCAAGACGAGCATCGCTCCACCCTCTGACATGAGGAAGCCGTCGCGGTCGCGGTCGAAGGGGCGGCTCGCTGCTTTTGGCTCGTCGTTGCGTGTCGAGGTCGCCCGGATCAGCGAGAAGGCACTGATCGTCAATGGAGCGATAGGGGCCTCGACCCCGCCGGCGAGCGCCACGTCCGCACCACCGGCCTTTATCAGGCGGAACGCCTCACCGATGGCTGTAGCCCCCGAGGCGCAGGAGTTCGAGTTGCCCATGGCCGGGCCCCTGATGCCGAACTCCATCGCCACGTTCGTTGGCCCAGCCCCGCCGAACACGGAGAGCGCGAGCATCGGGGAGACCGCTCGCAGTCCTTTCTTCACGTAGCGTTCGTGCTCAACTTCGCTCACCGGTACGCCACCGAGGGCGCTACCTAGATAGACTGCGGCGCTCCTGAGAGTGTGCCCAGAGTGCTCTGACGCAAGTTCCGCGTCGATCAGTGCCTGCCGGCAGGCGGCTACCGAGAGCTGCGAGAAAAGGTCGAGCCGGCGTGCCTTTTTAGCGTCCATGTACTCTAACGGATCGAAGCCATCTATCTCGGCCGCTATCTTCGTGCGCAGTGGGGCCGGGTCGAAGCGAGTGATGGCACGCCCGGCCGGCTCACCGCGCCGCAGACCTTCCCACAGGCCGTCTGCTCCGGAGCCGATGGGCGTGACGGCCCCAAGGCCGGTGATGACCACGCGCCGGGGGTTCTTCATTGTGGCCTCCGATCTCCGACGAAGGCCCCCGCCTCGGCAAGCTCCTTGATCCTTCTGAGGGTCTTGCCGGCAATGTTCTCGACGAACAGAGGACCCACGACCCGGTTGGCCGCCAGATCTCCTAGGAGCGGTAACCCAAGTAGGCGGGGGAGATCGTGAAGGATGGCAACCCGCACGCCACCTTGCTGCGTTGACCTGAAGACCCACTTGACCTCCATGCCCTTCGTGAAGCCTCCAACGTGTCTAAAAGTGATCCGCGGCTCCTCCGGGAAGAGCCTCTGCTCGGCCCGCCAGCGCACTGGGATCCGGCCTCGGCAGGCGGCCATCTCGACCAGACGCCGGTCGCCGTCGTCCGCAAGGACCTGGACCCACCGGTAGTGTGGCAGGATCTCCGGCCAGCGCTCGACGGGGGCGGCGAGTTGGTAGATCTCTGCCATATCTGCCTGTATAAAGATCTCGTTCTCGGTGTGCAAGGTGTGCCTCCTTCAGGGCCTCAAGAGCGACCAGATGTAGCCGGGCTTGAGCGTCTCGGCCGCCGGACGGTAGTCGCCCAGAACGCCCTTCATTAGCTCGGCTGAGTGGTGTCGTCCGTTCAGGTTATCAGCGATGTGGCTGAAGAGGCGGGGTGAGCTGAGCAAGAGCTGGATGATCTTGCAGAGGCGTTCTTTGTCCGCGAACGCCGCCCAGCGTGACCTCTCATAGCCTACCGGGACGTCGTCACCACGACGCAGCGCGCCTTCGACGGCCTCCGCCGCCAGCTCGGCCCCCCGCAGGGCCCTATGGACGCCCTCGCCGGTGAACGGGTCGAGGAAACCTGCGGCGTCGCCGACAAGCAAGTAGCCGGGTCCGGCCACCCGCCCGACCTTCCTGGCCATCGGTCCGATCCCGCGCACCGGGCCGACCCTCTCGGCGTCACTCAGCGCCCGGGCCGCCCCCGGCAGCTCTGCCAACCTCCGCTCGAAGAACCGCTCCGTTGCCTCCCCGGCGGGCTTCTCGCCCAATGCCACCACGAGCCCGACGCTCACCAGACCTCCACCGACCGGGGCCAGGCCGCAGTATGCTTCCTCTCCAACATGCATCTCCCCGAAGAGGCCGAGCCTATAGTCGCCAGCGTAGTGGGTAGTGAGGCCGAGCCGCCGCGGCCACCGGACCCGCAGATCCAGGCCCAGCGAGCGGGAGATCACCGAGCGCCGCCCGTCGGCGGCGACGACGAAGCGCGAGCGCAAGACCTCCTCGCCCGCCCCGCGGACGCGGACACCGATCACGCGCCCGCCCTTGACCGCCACCCCAGTCACGCGCGTGGTCTCCACCCGGACGCCACGCGCCCGGGCATGCTCCAAGAGCACGCGGTCGAGGATCTTGCGGCGGATGCCTAAAGCTCTCAGGTCATAGCCCCCGTCCGGGTACGAGAGCAGAAAGCCCGCCAGCTCCGTGCCGACGCGCATGCCGTCCAAACGGGCATGCTCCTCCGCCATGACCGCCTCAAGCGCCCCCAGGCGCCTCAGCACATCTACGACGCCCGGGCTGTAGTACTCCCCGCAGGGTTTCTCCCGGTAGAAGCCGTCCTTCTCGAGCAGCAGCACGTCGCGCCCGGCGCGCGCCAGCACGGTGGCCGTGGCCGCTCCGGCTGGCCCACCACCGACCACGAGCACCTCGGCATCCGGACTTTTCACGACGCTCCTCCGGCGGTCATTGTGAGCCGGTAGCCGGGCAATCCGCAGAAGCGGACCGGCCCGAGCCCCGCTCGGGCGGCCAGCGCGGCCATCTCACCTTTGGTGTAGGCCCGGCGGACCGAGAGTGGGGCGTCGTGGCGGAAGAGCGGGTTCTTGCTCATCACCCGGGGCACCACCAGGGCCCCTAGATAACCGACCCAGGACCGGACGAGATCGTTGACGATCACACCTCGCCTCGCCACCCGACGCATCTCCCGGAGCATGAGCACCGCGTCGTCGGATTCTAAGTGATGGAGCACGAGCGAGCAGGTGGCCACGTCGAAGCTACCGTCGGCGAACGGCAGACGGCGGGCATCTGCCACGGCGAACTCGACGTCGGGCGGGGCGTTGCGTGCCGCGAGGCCCAGGATCTTGGAGCTGAGGTTGGTAGCGAGGACGCTCACCCGCAGTCCCCGGCGCCTCGCCCAAGCCGCCGTCGCGCGGGGGAAATCGGCGGCGCCCGTTGCCAGGTCGATGATCTTGAGTTCGGCGCCCGGGGCGAGATCTCTCGACAGGTGACGGATCGCGCGGATGGTCAGGCAGAGGCCGCCGGACCAGCGGTTGAGGCGACACAGATCATCGAGGCACTCGGCCAGCAAGGCTGGATCCTGATCCGGGAAGTCCATCCACTCCTCTTCGTGGGTGCGAGCGGGCCGGAGCGGCAACGAGCGGGCCGCAAGCCCAGCGATCTGCCGGGCGATCAACGATCTACCTCTTTCTGCACCGTAACCTCTCCATTAGAGTGTCGCTTGAAGCAATATACACTGCAGTATTCTGACCATGATCACGAGTAAAAGCTACTTCTTGCTGACCTACCTCTCGGGCTCCTCTAGCTTCCCCGATAGTAGGAGAACATAGAGTTAAGGAAGTTCATGTAGGCGTTAATCGATTCTTCGGACAGCTTCCGGTAGGCCTCTTGCTGCCTCTGAGCCTGGTGGGCGAGGTCCTGCGCCAGGGTCCGGTTGCTTTCCGCCTGGTTCCTGAGGTCTTTGGTCACGCTCTCGAAGAAGTTCTGGTTGAGCCGCATGCTGCGCTGCTGAGCTTTTAAATTGTAGTCCATGATTGTCAGGTAGGAGTTCATTAGGGCCTTGCTGAAATTTTGGGCCGCCTCGTTTACTCCCCTTGCCCCCTGCGGTTCATCTCCTTCTTGTGGGTCATCCGTCACCCGAGGGCGATCTCCTTGGGGGCTAGCCAATAATAGATCCACTTGCTCCCTGAGATGCTCACCCACTTTTCGGCCCGCTTCGCTTAGTTTCTTTGCTTGTGGGTTATCCATTAGCTCAGGCTCCTCCATTAGTACTCCATGCAAATCGTTTCTTATCCTTCGTGACGATCCGCTATGCTCCTAAGACGGGGCGTCAGCAGGCTGGGATGCCACGCGGATGGCACCATCTCCACCAAGCACCGACTGCCGTCCTCCCTCAAGACCTCAACCCGACGGTAGTGCGGCAGGAGTGTCGACCACCGCTCGGCGGCAGCGGCTAGCCGGTAGATAGTCCCCGTATTTATCAAGATAATAATCGCATTCTCGGTATACCTGATGCCTCCTCCTTCAGGGCCTCAACAGCGACCAGAGGTAGGCGGGATGCAGCACCGGATAAGCTGGTCGGTAGTCGTCCAGCACGCCGGTGACGAGGAGCGGCCGCCCGCTGTAGGCGAAGTGCTGATTGGTGTGGGCGCGAAGCTGAGACGCGAAGCTGAATGCGGTGCGCCAAAGCCTACCGCCCCACTCGTCGCAGGAGCGCGACCGCTCCCGCGGCGGTTGCCCCGAGCAAGACGCGCTTCCGGTTCGGGTACTGCTCAAGGTAGCGAGTATAGATGCTCGTCGACTTCGACCTCTGACCGAAGTCGCCGGTCGTCGACCCGGCTCCACCCATGGGCTTGAAGAGATTATCCTGCCCGTTATCGGGCTGATCGGTCTTCTGTATCTTGAACATCTGCCCGCGCATGAGCATAAACCGGTCCATAAGCCGGGGACTGATCCTTTCCCCTACGGCCAGCATCTTACCGGCGCCACCGACGACGATGTCGCGCCGGGGATGCTCGGCGGCGAATAGGATCGCCTCGGCCACCACTTTAGGCTCGTAGACCGGCGGGATAGGCCTCGGCTTGACGCCCAGCTTCGACAGTGCGTGATCGAAGAGAGGCGTGTTTATCGAGGAGGGCACGATCAGCGTGACGACGATCCCGCTGCACTCGTGCTCCAGTTCGAGCCTGAGCGCCTCGGTAAACCCGCTTACCCCGCGCTTCGCGGCACAGTACGCAGCCTGCAGCGGTACGGACCGTTCTCCCAGAACGGAGGCGACGTTGATGATAGTTCCCTGCCCCTGACGCCTCAGATGCGGCAGCGCCGCCTTCATCCCGTAAATCTCCCCCATCAGGTTGATCCGGATGATGCGCTCGATCTCCTCGATGCTCATCTCCTCGACGGTCCCGTACCCGCCGGTGGAAGCGTTGTTGACCCAGGTGTCGATGCGCCCGAAGCGCTCGACAGCTTCCTGTGCGAGCCGGTTGACCTGGCCCCACTCGGCTACGTCGGTCACCACAATACGGGCTTTGTCCCCAAGACGCCCGACCTCCTTCGCAGCCTCCTCAAGGGCCGCTTCGTTTCGGGCAGCGAGGACGACCGACGCGCCCTGTTGCCCGAACCGGACCGCGGTTTCGCGGCCGATGCCGCTCGAAGCCCCGGTGATTACCACTACCTGCTCACCGATAGATTTCAACTTTCCTTTCCCTCTAAGCGCGAACCCGCCTCGGCGCTGCTGCATCTCCCGTTGGCGAAGAAGTAAGCCAACGGGAAAGGAGTCGAGCAACCGAAGTAGAACACGAGTTCCCCCTCGCGTTGGGTCCTCGAGATCAAAAGGCTGCCTGGACGCCCATGAGGTAGACGTAGAGAATACCGACCAAGATCCCGAAGGTAAGGTGCTCCGTCATAAAGCTGACGACGTCGAGCGCACCATACTTCTTGTAGTATGCCTCTTGAGGCGAGATCCTGTCGGGGATCTCGGGGTGCATCGCCAGCAGCGCCCCCACGACCAGGCCGGCTATCACGTAGCGGATAACCCCTACCACAGCGCCCCAGAACCAGAGATTGTTGTTGGCGCCGACCAGGTAGAATGACAAGGCGTAGATCAGCGCGATGGACGTGGCCAAGACCTGGTGGAACAGGAACCCGACGATGTACATCGGCGCCCGGTGCAGCTTGAACATCGCGCCCCACTTGATCGACTAACCTATAGGGCTTGTCCCACCTCTTCGCCTCGTCGTGACCCGAAACAGACAGACATTGCTTGTATTGGCTTGTCGCGGTGTCTCGCGCTGCCTCGGCTATCATCCGCTGTCCTTGGCGATGCCGTTGACTTGGTCGGCCAGGAATCCGCCGAGGGCAGTGATGAATCGGTCCGGGCGCTCGACCTGGGGCAGGTGCCCGCAGCTAGGTATCAAAGCCAGCTGGCCGTTCTCGAGCCGGGCGGCCGCGGCCCTGGCCTGGTAGCTCGGGAGGGTTATATCGTTCGTGCCCCAGACGACGAGCGTCGGCATCGGCAGGCGGGGGAGCTCGTCCAGAAACACCTCGCGCTGTCCTCCGAGGTCGAGCTCCCCACGGAGGCAGGCCAACTGCCCTTCCAGGTGGCCGGGGGTCCGCGCCAGGCAGTAATGCTGTGCCAGCCATGCCGGCGGGGCGAGCAGGGGACGCGCGAAGGAGAGTGACGCCAGCATCCCGGTCCACTGCGGCGCACCGAACGGCGTCTTTAACCAGGCTATCGCCGCGTCCCCGTAACCTGGGAGCGTCAGTGCTATCATGGCGGGGTTTATCGCCCGCCCGAGACCGGCGCTGCCGACGAGGCCCAGGGTCGTGACGCGGTCCGGTGCGGCACAGGCTAGCCGCAGTGCGGCGAGGCCGCCGTGGGAGTGGCCGACGAGCACGGCGCGCTCGAGTTCTAGAGCGTCGAGGAAGTCGGCGACGAAGTCGGAGTAGAATGCCGGTGGTTGGGAGTAAACAGAGAACTTCGCGCTCTCGCCGGACCCGGGGAAGTCGGGCGCATAGACGCGGTGTGAGCGCGCCAAGGCGGGCAGCACCCAGCGCCACGATGCGGAGCTCTCACCATGCCCGTGCAGCAACACGAGCGGCGGCCCCTCGCCCCCCGTCAGATAATGTGTCGAGAACTCCCCGACGATGACTCGCCGCTCCTCGATGATTACGTCCACGTTCTCGAACCCTTCCACGGTGCCTACATACCTCTGCCGGTCGTAGACCCAAGTATGGCTGTGTCAAGGGAGCCGAGGCTGTTACACCCCGGCTTGTATTGGCTAAAGAACTACAGCGCCTCAGCTAAGCGCGTGCCGGGGCACCGCTCCTCTCGCCACCCTCTGGCCGCCGCGCTGTGAAGTAGAGCGCGAACCCCGCCAGCGTCACCAGCACGTGCAGGATGTTGTCAAACCCGTTGAGCGGGAAGAGCCCCCCGAGGGTGGCAACGCTACCGGAGAGTAACCCCAACAACACCAGCCCCGCGTGAGAAACGCCAAGCGCCAAAGCGTAGGCCTTAGAGGCCGAGAAGCTCCTGTGGACTGCTAGGCCCGCCACTCCTAGAGAGAGGTGGGCCAGGTTGTGGAGCCAGTTGACGGCGAACAGGCCCAAGAGCAGACCCGAGAAAGGCCCTACGACCCCTGGAAGACTCCCCCCCGCGAGCAGCGGCGGGATGAACCCGACGATCCCCACTAACACGTAGACCGCCCCAAACACCTGGGCGAATCGTTGTACTATAGGCATATGATCTTCTTCTCCTTACTATTTTCTTGCCTACATGTACTACGTCTAATCTCAAGACTATCAAGCAAATGCCAAGCTGCTGGTAAACGTTGGCGAACAAACCGGTGAACATTGGTAAACGAAAGGATTCTTCGACCGGTGACGTCAAGCAGGTGGATGCTGAGAGGCCTGCCTTTGATGGGGAGGGGTGAAATGGTAGCCGATGCCCCACTCCGTGCGGATATAGCGGGGGTGCTCGGCATCGTCGCCGAGCTTCTGTCTGAGCCGCCGCACGAACACCTTCAGGTAGTGGGTGTCGTTGACGTACTCTGGTCCCCAGACCCGCTCGAGCAGGTGCCGGTGCGACAGGACGGTGCCCGCATGTTGCACCAGTTCCTCCAGCAGGCGGTACTCCGTGGAGGTAAGCCTCACCACCTCTCCCCCGACTCGCGCCTCGCGTGTGGCGTAATCTAGCGAGAAGTCGCCTATGGTGAAGTGGGGGTCTGGTTGCGCTTGCGGCGATGCGAGCGGTCCGCTGGACCTTCGCACCAACGCTCGCAAGCGCGCCAGCAGCTCGAGGTGATCGAAGGGCTTGGTCAGGTAATCGTCGGCGCCGAGGTCCAGCGCTCGAACCTTATCGAGCGTCGAATCGTGGACGGTGAGCATCAGGATCGGCACTTGGGAGGTTTCACGGATGCGTCGGCAAACCTCGAAGCCATCGGGTGGCGGCATCGACACGTCTAGGATTACGAGGTCCGGATGCTCCTCATCGAAGCTCCTGAGCGCTTGCTTGCCGTCCGCCGCGATCGTCACCCGACAGTCTGGCCAAGCCATGCGCGCACCGAAGGCGACTACCTCGGCGACATCGCGCGTGTCCTCTGCGATGAGCAGCTTCAACGTCAACCCTCGTCTCCACCTCCGACACGGCGCGGCAAGGCGAGATGAAAGGTCGTGCCTTGTCCCGGTCGGCCCTCCGCCCAGATCCTTCCCCCGTGAAGCTCGACTATGTCCCGAGCAATCGCTAGCCCCAACCCCGAACCCCTCTCCGCCGAGGAGAGGCGGTGGAAGCGCCCGAAGATGGCCTCCCGCTCCTCGGCCGGGAGCCCCGGACCGTCGTCGCTAACGGAGAGCAGGACTTCGTCGCCCGTGCCGCGACCGTGGACCTCTATGCGTGTACCTGTCGGGGTGTACAGATGAGCGTTTTCCAAAAGGTTCACGACGACCTGCTCCAGTCGCAACGGGTCGCCCTCGGTCGGCAGCGTCTGGGGCAGGTCGACCTCCAGAATCTGTCCCTTCTCGCGGACGAGGGACTGCACCGCCGGCACTGCTCCCACAACGACGGCGCGCAGGTCGAGGGCCTTGCGCTCAAGGCGCAAGGTGTCAGTTTCTAGCTGGTTGTAGGTGAGGAGATCGTCGATTTGCATCCTGAGGCGCTCGATGTTGCGCCGGACGTTGTCTACCAACTCGCGCTCATCAGAGCGTAGCCGGTCGGTAGCGCTCGTCCTGACCAGGCCGAGCCCGGCCCGGGCGGCCGTGAGCGGCGTGCGCAGGTCGTGGGAGACGTTCGAGATGAACTCGGCCCGGATCTGTTCGAGCTCTTCGAGGCGCTCGGCCTCGTCGCGTACCGACCGGGCCGCCTCCTGCTCGAGTCGCAGCCGACGTCTCAAGATGGCCATCCCGACTCCGATCAGGGCGAGCACCAACAGCCGGGTGACCAAGTTCCGTACTTCCCCCGGGCTCGGTGACCCCGAGAGGAGCACCAGGTCGATGACCGTGACGATAGTCGCCGAGGCGGCAGTGTAGAGTAGGGTGCCGCGCAGCGTCATGCTTGCTGCCGCGCAGTCGAGGGCCAGGACAAAGAGGACGAAGAGTGGCCCGCCAAGCTCGCCCCCGAGGAAATAGATCAGCGCGATCCCGGGCAGGTCCGCAAGATACCGCCACGCGAAGTAACGCAACGAGCGCAAGTAACGCTGGAGCAGCTGAGCAAGCAGGGTATAACCCGCGAAAAACAAGACGAGGCCCCAGGTCGGAAGCCCTACGCGGCTCACCGTGGGCTGCGCCAGCGTGATCAGCAGCAGCACCGCTATTGTTGCCGATTCCAACCGGAAGAGCGAGCGTCTTAGGAAACGGTACAGCTCCTGCCCGGCGGGCAGCGCTGTGTCAGTCGGCCCCTCCATACTCCTACTTGGCTTGGAAGCTCGAGCGGACGCCCATTCCCACCGACCGACTCGCCGCGAGCGCCCACCGGAGGTTGCCCTCAAAGTCTCCGCCGGTCGTTGTGACTGCTCGAGCCAGCTCGCCAGCCGCAGGCGCGGGGATAGTTAGGACACAACCCAACTGCCACACGATCGGGGGAACGCCGCGGCCTCCGTAGTTAATAGCAACTACGGACTGAAGGCTGAGCTCCTGCTGACATACGAGCCGTGCCTGCTTCCGGCCACCTCCCGTCTGCGACGTCAACGCAACACAACCCATGACGGTACTACGATATCGCGTCGGCGTGGTCGGGGGAAGGACTACAACGTGTCTGATGGATCCTGAGCGAGAGGAAACTCCCTTGAAAAAGCCGCGGAAGCTCCTTCATGGCGCCTCCGGAACCGGCACTCGGGCTTCCGTGGAGCCGGTAGAACGGCACGAACGGATCCGTCGTACGGGCACCCCAGGTTATTTTTACGCGACCCGATCCAGGACGTCTAAGACGGTATCCGTGGCCACGCCGAGGACCAGGTGCCCCACCAGGCCTCGGGCGTG
>JADDPM010000311.1 GCA_016781885.1 Rubrobacter sp. | reverse complement strand
GACAATCTTAGTCGGCGGCTGGTCCTCGGTAGACCTTTAAGCCGGGAGAGCTTTATGGACTTTCTCGTGAGGCGGGCGGGGCTTTCTTCGCTCTAGCGGCACGGGCCTGGGGCACATCCACCTTGCTGAGCAATCCTCTCGACCTGCCCCTGAGAACGTTCCAGTGGTAATACGCTTGGGCGAGCCTTAGACTCGCTGCGCAGACCATTACTCGTTTCAGGGGCTCAACAAGGGTCCCAACCCTGGCGCGTAGCGGGTACCCGTGTTTGCTGAGCACGCGCCCTCTTCCACAGCCGTACTCGTACGCTCGCCGCATGGCCTTGGCGTCGTACGGCGGCACGGGTTGCGGATGGATCACGCCCAGGGAAGGATCATAGTACAGCGATGCGCCCTCGCTCAGGAGCTGCAGAAGGTAGTCGGAGCCTTCGCCCGATTCCCACGCTGTGCCGGAGCCCCTGCCGAGGGTTTCGTCGAACCGGAACCTCCTTGCGCTCTTCCCGCGTAGGAACATGGTGGCCTCGATGCTACGGGTCCAGATGTTCATGGCGTCTAGAGGACCGGGTTCGAGATCGAAGTCCAGGATGCTGCTCCGACCTTGCACATCGACCAAACGCCCGGTCAACCCGTCTACCTCGGGATGGCCATCGAAGAACCGCGCCACCTTCTGTAGCAGATCCGGCGGGTACCGGCAGTCGTCGTCTGGAAAAGCGACCACGTCGGAACAAGAGTACCTGAGCCCCTCGTTTCTTGCCGCCGACGCGCCCACACGCTTTGTTCGCAGGTGGCGGATAGGGTACAGGTCCCCGTACGCGTCCACAACCGGCGCCAGCCTGTCATCCGCGTTTTGATCTACCACGATCAACTCGAAACCGCGGAAGGTTTGGGCAGCGAGCGAAGCCAGAAACTGCTCTGGCTCGTTCCTCCTTCCGATTGTGGGTAAGACCAGTGAGAAGCTTTTCAGCAGTCACCGCCTTCTCAACTAGCTCATTCTTGGTGAGGGAGCCCGATCCGAGATCCCGGAAGCGACTTTCTCGGACTGGCCCCGCTATTTTTTGTTGGAGCGCGTTTGAGCTGACCTCGCCCCCGAACCCATCATTACCCACGCGTTCCCTTCCTTACCCACGCGCTCCCTTCCGGAGAGTGCGAATATCAAACCCGCCAGCACAGCAGCGATCCCAGCCCACCTGACGACGTTTGAAGGCGATACCACAGCACCCTCCTCGAGCGTTACTAAACTAGCTCG
>JADDPM010000151.1 GCA_016781885.1 Rubrobacter sp. | reverse complement strand
CGGAAGACCTTCTGCGCCTTGCTAGAGAGCACGCCCGCGATCGAGTGGAACATCGCGTAGTGGAAGTACGGGTCGAAGACCGAGATAGCCTCCACCGTCCCCCCAAACGCCCGCGCGAGCTCTATCGCTCGCTTCAAGCCCCCGAGCGACTTTGCCGAACCGTCCACCGCGACTACGATGTGCTCGAACGGGTTCCGGTCGAGGTCCTTGACTATGAGGGTGTCGGCCTTCTTGAGACGCCGCACGACGCGCTCGGTGACCGTGCCGAGCACGGTGTCCTTGACGGCGGCCATGCCCATCGCGCCGACGACGACGAGGTCATAGTCTCCCTCGTTGACGTCCTCGACGATGACCTTGAAGTTCTTGCCTTCGAGGGAGCGGCGCACCAGCTCGACGTCGTACTTCTCGCAGAGGGGTTCGAGGACGTCGATGTAGGAGTCGGTGATTATTTCGAGGCCCTTGGTGATGAGCTGGTCGTGGATCTTGCGTTGCCGCTTCATCTCGTCCTCGTCACGGAACTCCTCGGGCAGACCGCTCTCCATCTGCCGGAAACGCACGTCGTGCATCTTGGCCGCGTAGGCGTGACAACCCGCGATCCTACCGCCGAAGGTGCGCGCCACGTCCACCCCGATTACGCACGCCTGGTTGGAGTAGTCCGAGTTGTCTACCGGGACGTAGATTTCTTTGTACATAGACCCCGCTCCCTAGCTCTTAGGACGCCTGAAGGTATCAGCTGGTTCGCGCACGACAACGCCGTCTCACGCCTGCGTAATGTACCCTCATACCCCCCGAGTAGCAAATAAACCCGTTCACAGTGGGAGCGAGACCGAAAGTTCTGTGAACTCTTGGCAAAGGTTGCGCCACATGCCCACTGTATGGGAGGTGATGAGCAACTTAACGGAAGCTTTACCGAACGCTTACGGAAACCTGCGTAAAACCTCGCATAAAAAAAGTGGTCGCAGGAAACCTACACAAAGGTGTTGAGCCTCAAGAATAGAGGTGGCATGAGCGACCCGCGAACGCCGTCGGGCGTACCCCGGAGTACGCGGCGTTCGTCCCGGTGCTACGCGCGTAGGATGAGGAGCGCGCCCGCATGAGCCCCCTCCGGCTCTCGGCCAACCGACTCGTGTTGCTGGGTTTCGCCGGGGCCATCCTAGCCGGTACGGCGCTGCTAAAGCTCCCCGTGGCGGCCTCGAGCGATATCTCCTGGCTCGACGCCCTCTTCGAGGCGACGAGCGCGGTCACCGTTACCGGGCTCCAGGTCGTGGACCCGCCCACGGACTTCACCGTCTTCGGGCAGGTGGTCCTTGCGGTCCTGATACAGACCGGCGGGCTCGGCATCATAACGGCGACGACGCTCGGGGTGGCCCTCATCGGGGGACACCCGAGCTACAAGGAGCTCATGGCCGCCGAGCAGGAGGAGAACTTCCCCGGCGGGCCGAGCAACCTCCGGCGTCTGTTCGTCCGGATCGCGCTCTTCACCCTGGTTATCGAGCTCGTGGGGGCGCTCGTCCTCGCGGGCCGCCTCGTCTCTTTGGGCTGGGATCTGCCGGGCGCTCTGGGCCACGCGACCTTCAACGCCGTGAGCGCGTTCTGCAACGCAGGGTTCACGACCTTCTCGGGGGGCCTCTCCCGGTTCGACGGCGACGTAGTCGTCAACCTGGTGTTGGTTGCCCTGATTCTCCTCGGCGGCCTCGGCTTCCCCGTCCTCGTGAGCCTCTATCGCTACCCGAAGGTTCGCAGCCTGATACTCCACGCGAAGCTAGTCCTGGCGACCTACGCGGTGCTGACGCTGCTCGGGGTCCTCGGCTTCGCCACGCTTGAGTGGACGAACCCCCAGACGCTCGGCGGCGAGCCGCTTCGCACGAAGGTGCTGGAGTCGCTTTTCCAGGGCGTCACGCCCCGGACGGCCGGGTTCTCGACCGTCAGCTACTCGGATCTCTCGGCGCCGACGCTGGCGACCCAGATCCCGCTGATGTTCGTCGGCGCCGCCCCCGCCTCGACCGGAGGAGGGGTCAAGGTGACGGCGCTCGCGCTAGTCTTCCTGCTCGTCGTCACGCAGGCGCGGGGCGGCGGGGAGGTGACGGCGTTCGGACGCCGGATCCCGAACCACTACGTACTCAAGACCCTGGCGCTCGTCTCTGTGGCAGGGCTGCTCGTGCTCTTTGGGGCCGTGGCGATCATGATCTCGGCTGGGTGGGAGTTCCTCCCGGCACTCTTTCACTCTACCTCGGCTCTCGGGACCGTGGGGTTGAGCGTTCGCTCCTCGGCAGAGCTCGGAACGTTCGGTAAGCTGCTCCTGATCTTCCTGATGTTCGTCGGCAGGCTCGGTCCGATCACCTTCCTCGTGGCCTTGAGCTCCCGGTCCCGGTCCGAAGCTGACAGCTACCCGCCGGGGAACATAGCGGTCGGATGAGCCCCGGATACGCCAAGATGGAGACGGAACGTCCATACTCCTCGCCTGGAGAGCGCGCCACCTCGGATAGCCGGTCCGGGCTCCGGCACGCGGCGGGAGTAGAGCCCCGCATAGCCCTGACACGGGAAGCTCTCACTAGATGGCGAACCTATAAGCGAGAATGGCGAGCGATCGTTCCCGGGACGCGTCCTCGCTGCGGCGGCGCTGGAGAGTTATGGGGTGTGCAGGTATCGTCCGTGTCACGGGACGAGGGCTCTGTCCCCGCTGGTATGTAAGAGAGTTGGAAGGAGGCTGAGGTATGAATACGTTCAACATTGCTTTGCTGACGGTCGGGGGTCTGGTATTGCTGGTCGGGCTGTTCTCCAACCCGATCAGGCGCAGCCTCCTGTCGGCGCCCATCATCGCCCTGTTGCTGGGCGTGCTGCTGGGACCGGCGGTCTTCGGGGTGCTCGATCCGGCGAATTGGGGTAGTCAAGAGACCATCCTGGAGCAGGCCGCTCGCCTGACGATCGCCATCTCGCTCATGGGCATAGCGCTACGCCTACCCAGCGGTTACCCACTTAGCCGCTGGCGGTCTCTGGCCGTCATGTTGGGGCCGGTGATGGTGTTGATGTGGCTCGTCAGCGGGACGCTGGCGTACTTGATCCTGGGCCTCCCGTTTTGGGTAGCGATGCTGGTGGGGGCCGTGATCACGCCGACCGACCCGGTAATATCCAGCACGATAGTCCAGGGTAAGTTGGCAGAAGACAACCTGCCCGGTCGCATGAGGCACCTGCTCTCCGGGGAGTCGGGGGCGAACGACGGGCTGGCCTACCCGCTGGTCTTCCTGTCAATCCTCATGATCGAACACCCGCCCACGGACGCCCTGACGCACTGGCTGACCCGAGTGGTCCTGTGGGAGGTGGGAGCGGCCGTGCTCCTCGGTGCCGTCATGGGCTACGCGGCGGGACGCCTCCTAAGGTGGGCTGAGCATAAGGGAACGATAGAGCAGCCCTCCTACCTGGCCTACACCCTCGCCCTCTCGCTGGCAGTGCTGGGAGGAACCAAGCTGCTCGGTACCGATGGTATTCTGGCTGTATTCGCGGCCGGGGTCGCGCTCAACATGGCTGTAAGTACAGAGGACGAGGCCCAGGAAGAGCGCATGCAGGAGGCGATCAACCGCTTCTTCGTCCTGCCGGTCTTCGTGCTGCTGGGCCTGGCGTTGCCCTGGCAACAGTGGCTCGAGCTCGGTTGGGCCGGGCTCCTGTTGGTCGCCGCGGTGCTCCTGCTCCGGCGACTGTCGGCGGTGCTGGCGGTAACCCCGATCCTGCCTCAGGCGCGCGGCGTCCGGGATACCCTGTTTCTGGGGTGGTTCGGCCCCATAGGCGTGGCGGCGCTCTTCTACGCCGCCCTCTCGCTGCGCGAGATCGGGGCCGAAGAAGTGTGGACGGTGGGCAGCCTTGTGATCTGTGCCTCCATCCTGGTCCATGGCGTCACGGCTGCTCCACTGACCAGACTCTACGGACGCACCGCCAAAGATGAGGGATCTGAGGACGAGTAGATGCAGGACCGTGACTGCGCTTTCATCCGGGCTGTCTGTGACGTAAACCAGCTAGACGACGAAGGCGACGAGGCGAGCGGGGAGGCCACGCAGACTCATGAAAACGCAGTCTGCGCTCCCGTAACATACCTTCATCCTTCACCCGCTCACGGCGCGGCCGGGGGATGGTTCGCTCTCCATCTCTCGATAGTTACCGACCGTAGCTGCCGCCAACCATCGTCGCCGGATCTGTAATCCGAGCCGCCACCACCGCCATCGTAGCTGCCGCCACTGTTATCGTAGGTGCCACTACCGTCGCCGGATCTGCTACCACCGTAGTTGCTGCCGCTGTCGTACCCAGAGCCGCTACGGTCGTATCTGCTACCGCCGCCATCGTAGCTATCTCCGCCACCGTAGCTGCCTCCGCGGTCATACCCGCTACCGTCATCGCCTCTGTCGTAGCTGCCGTCTACACCACGACCGTATCCAGAGCCGCTACGATCGTATCCGGCGCAGCCACTGTTGTAGCCGGCCGAGGGTTGCGGGGTGTAATACGGAATCCGGTTGTAGACTATTCGTATGCCAAAGAGACTAGAGTTGTCGCCTCATGCGAGCACAAGAGAACTCGAACACCGCTACAGGAAAGCCAAAGATCCCGTGGAACGCTCTCATCTGCAGATCGTATGGTTGCTCAGCGAGGGTAGGGCCACCAAGGAGGTCTGTGAGGTTACCGGCTACAGCCCCGGCTGGGTACGCCAGATAGCCC
>JADDPM010000310.1 GCA_016781885.1 Rubrobacter sp. | reverse complement strand
AGGACGAGTTCCTCGACGCGGTCCGGGAGTACCTGCGGTTGTCCGTGGACGATGCGCTGCGGTCAGGGAATCCCCTCGTCCGCGCCCTCGCGATGCTCGATCGACGCCTCGGGAAGCGCCGGCTCCGGATGCTCCGGCTCGAACGAGGGGTGGAGCATCCCGTAGTACGGCTGTTCCTGGGGCTCAGGTTACGAGCTGAGGGTATGGATCCCGACGAGAGCACCAGCGATACTACTTCCTCCGCTGAATCAACAACTGCATAATCTGCATTATCGGCTGACGGAGTAACCAGTCAGGCTTTGACGGGAAAGGGATTCATCGTCTAAGCACGGGATATCACCTCTACTCAGTAGTACTCTGTTGTCCCTCGCTGTCCCTGCACCTTCTGCAACTCCGAGCTTAGGGACTCGGCAGCGGCTCTCAGATCATCCGCAGTCAGCTTCAGCTCCACCCAGACATCTCTCTCTCCCGCTGCACCGGAAGGAGCCCAGGGGGGCCTGGACTCAAGCTCGAAGTACACACGCAGAGTTACCTGCTCCTCGGAGTCGTGCGTCATCTCGAAGCTGAGGTTAGGCTCTTCAAAATCCTCTTCGCGCCTTTTGGTGCGTCCCTTCGAGTGGGCTATTAGCCATTTGGACAGGCTCCTTATATCCCTGTCTTGGAGACTCGGGTCGGTGCATTCCCACGAGCCGCGCGGCATCTTCACCCTGGTGTAGATGTCCAGCCACTTCTCGCCGGGGTGAGAATAACGCAGTATCTTCAACTCGAAGTCCACACCATCCGGACCCTTCAGTAGCATACCTGCCCCCCCAGCACGGATCGTCTGCTTTCTTAGGTAAAGGTACAACAACCTAGATCAGGACTTGCGCCATAATTCAGGATTATCGGAGGAAATTATGCCCAAGTATCGCTTTCCGGATGAGGAGCCAATCAACAACGGGTTTCCTCAGCGACGGCACTGGCCGGAGTACTCGGGCCCTGAGGAGATCCGGGAGATGGACGAGATCCACGGGGACCTCGAGGGCTACGACAGCGGGATGTGGGGATTCCT
>JADDPM010000309.1 GCA_016781885.1 Rubrobacter sp. | reverse complement strand
CTCAATGTTCACGAGCTTCCGCCTTCTCGCCCGCGGAGGGTTTCCTCGAAGCGGCGCACGAAGTCCTCTTGATCCCTCGTCTGGACGGTGCCCTTCCTCGCGGCCCGTACGGCGCCTATGGCCTCGTCCGCCGATTCGTCCCCGAGGTAAACTAGGACGCATGCGGCGACCGTGCCCGTGCGCCCGAGGCCGCCGCGGCAGTGGACGACCACGTTCTTCCCCTCGCGCATGCGGTCCACGATGTTGCAGATGAGGTCTTCGTACTCCTCAGCCTCTGCCTCCCTGGGGATGTTCATGTCCTCTATAGCGAAGCGGAGCACTTCGACGCCCTGCACAACGTCCTGCTCGAACAACTCCGGGATCTTGTAGCCGCGGTACTCGTGCTCCTCCATCACCGAGACGAGCACATCCGCCCCGTATTCGTCCCGCAGCACGCGCAGGTCTGCCTGCAGGTCCCGCTCCCACCGCCCGCGCTGTCCGAGTGTCTTCATGCCCGGGGCGAAGGTCATGCCGAGGCGACCAGGGACCTTCATGTGCTCCTTGGGCACGAAGTCCGCGTAGATGGGGTGCGTCTCCGAGGTCATCAGGTACCCGTCGCCCATCGCTTCTCCTCTCTCAGAATATCCCCCAACGATCATACACGCCTGCCCTCGGCACGGGGGGTAGGTATCTTCTGCCTATAGCACAGCACTCTTAGGGGATGGAGGGTGTCGATAGAGTCCAAAGCTAATGGATTCCGCCGCAACCCCCTCCCTTAGGCGCGGTGGAAAGAAGCTTTAGTGGGGAGGTGCGGTACAATCAGTCCGACCAGACGATGCTGCTCTTGCTAGCATACCCGCCTACCAGTCAGACGGCCCTTTGCCGATGGTAGTACCGGCGGCGATCGGGGCACTCCTGATCCTTATCGGGATCGCGTTGTTCGTCGTAGACCTGATCGTGTCCAACCACGGCCTGCCCACTGCGGGTGGCATCGTGGCCCTACTTGCCGGAGGCCTGGCGCTGCTATGGGCGGGAGTCCCTTACGCGGGGGTGTTGCTCGGTGCCGTCGTGGTCGTCGCTGTGCTCATGGGGGGTGTGCTCCTCGGGGTGTTGGGTTCTTCTCGCGCCCTCAGGGGTAGGCCGGCTCTTACCGGCAAGGAGGGGATGATAGGCGAGATGGGCACCGTCAGGAGTCCCGTGGGGGTTGAGTCTGCGGGGTGGGTGTTCGTGCACGGCGAGCGGTGGCGGGCCGTGCTGGCCTTCGCCCCAGAAGAGGAAGCCGAGCGGCGAGAGGGTGAGCCTACAATAGGGGTGGGGCGTAAGGTAAGCGTGGTAGGGTTTGGTGAGGAAGGGACCGTGCAGG
>JADDPM010000049.1:9032-14534 GCA_016781885.1 Rubrobacter sp. | reverse complement strand
CCATCGTCCACCAGCTCGCCCTGATCGGCGCACCCTACACAGGCCTGCTCTACGCCGGCGTCATGATTACCGACGAGGGACCGAAGGCGCTGGAGTTCAACTGCCGCTTCGGGGACCCCGAGACCCAGGTCCTGTTGCCCCGGATGGAGACGGACCTCCTGGAGCTGCTCCTGGCGAGCGCGGATGAGGACATCGGGGGGCAAGAGATCTCCTGGTCCGCCGAGAAGGCCGTCTGCGTCGTCCTCGCCTCCGAGGGCTACCCCGAGTCGTCCTCCGAGGGGGATGAGATCTCCGGCCTCGACGCCGTTGCGGATATGCCGGGCGTCCGCATTTATCACGCCGCCACGCGCCAGGAGAACGGCACCTACTATACCTCCGGCGGCCGCGTCCTCAACGTCGTCGGCACCGGCCCATCGATCATGGAGGCCCGCGCCCGCGCCTACGCCGCCGTCGAGCTAATAGACTTCCCCGGCAAACAGTACCGGACCGATATAGCCCTCGAAGCACTGGAGATGGAAGAGCTTTGACCCAACCCGTAGGAATACTCGTCGGCAGTAAATCCGACCTTCCCGTCCTCGAAAAATGTACTGCCCGCCTCGAAGAGCTGGGGGTGGAGTACGAGCTCGAAGTCCGCTCCGCTCATCGCGATCCCGAAGGCGTCGCCGAGTACGTTGCTACCGCCCCCGGCAGGGGCATCAAGGTCTTTATCTGTGCCGCTGGCATGGCCGCCCACCTCGCCGGCGCCGTCGCCGCCCGCACCAACCTGCCTGTGATCGGCATCCCCATAGCCGCCGGCGCGTTGAACGGCTTCGACTCCCTGCTCTCCACCGTCCAGATGCCCAGCGGAGTACCCGTGGCGACCGTCGCCGTGAATGGGGCGGCGAACGCGGCCGTGCTGGCCGCCCAGATCCTGGCCCTCTCCGACCCCGAGCTGGCCGAGAGGTTAGAGGGCTAGTCTGTGATCGAACGCTACACCCTCCCCGAGATGGGCGCCCTCTGGACCGAGGAAGCCAAGTTCGGCGCTTGGCTGAAGGTCGAGCTCGCCGTCTGCCGCGCCCGCGCCCGCCTCGGGGAGATCCCTTCTGAAGAGGTCGAGGAACTGGCCGAAAAGGCCGACTTTACCGTAGAGCGCATTAAGGAGGTCGAGGAGGAGACGAACCACGACGTTATCGCCTTCATCACTGCCATCTCGGAGACGGTCGTCGAGAAGGGAGCCGCGCACGTCGCCCGACACTTCCACTTCGGCCTCACCTCCTCCGACGTGCTCGACACCGCCGGAGCCCTGCAACTCCGGGACGCCCTGCAGTTAGTCCGCGACGAGGCGAAGGCGCTCGCGATACTCCTCTGCGATATGTCGCTGGACCATAGCAATACTGTGATGGTCGGGCGGACGCACGGGGTACACGCGGAGCCGACCACTCTCGGGCACAAGCTCGCGGTGTGGGCCTTCGAGATGGAGCGTAATTTGGAGCGACTCGCCCACGCCGAAGAGGTGGCCGCCGCCGGCAAGATCTCCGGCGCCGTCGGTACCTACGCGAACGTAGACCCTAAAGTCGAGGCGCTTACCTGCGAGGAGCTCGGCCTCACGCCCGCGTCTGCCTCGACCCAGATAATCCAACGCGACCGCCACGCCGAGATATTGAGCACGCTCGCGATACTCGGCTCCACCCTGGAGAAGATAGCGTTGGAGATTCGGGGCGCCCAGCGCACCGAGGTCCGGGAGCTCGCCGAGCCGTTCGGACGCGGCCAGAAGGGCTCCTCGGCGATGCCACACAAGAAGAACCCCATCCTCGCCGAGCGTCTCAGCGGAATGGCCCGTCTCCTGCGGGGCTACGCCAGCGTGGGTTTCGAGGACAACGCCCTCTGGCAGGAGAGGGATATCTCCCACTCCTCCGCCGAGAGGGTAGTACTACCCGACTCAACTACCCTCGCTCACTACATGCTTCGTGTTACGCGACGCATCCTCGAAGGGCTTCGGATAGACGAGGCCCGAATGCGCGATAACCTCAACCTTGGTGGCGGCATCGTATACTCGGGACGCGTGCTGCTCTCCCTCGTCGAAGCCGGCATGGGCCGTGACGAGGCATACGCCGTCGTCCAGGGCGCCGCGATGCGGGCCTGGGAGGGCGAGGGCGGCTTCCGGGAGCTACTGGAAGAGGACGAACAGGTGCGCGAGAAGCTCGGCGACGATCTCGATGGGCTCTTCGATCCGTCGTACGCGTTGAGGAACCTGAACGTAGTGTTCGAGCGGGTAGAGGACCTGAAAAGGAGGTTGGAAGATGACTGAGACCCTGCTCTACGAGGGCAAGGCAAAGAAGGTCTTCACGACGGAGGAAGAGAACGTGCTTCTGCACCGCTACAAGGACGACGCGACGGCGTTCAACGCGCAGAAGCGCGGCTCGTGGAAGGACAAGGGCAAGACCAACGCGACGATGAGCGCTGCCATCTTCGCTTATCTGGAGACGCACGGCGTCCCGACCCACTTCATAGAACAGGTGGACGACACGAGCATAAAGACCAAGAGGCTCAAGATGCTGCCGGTCGAGATCGTGGTCCGCAACGTCGCCGCCGGCTCCCTCTCGCGGCTCCTGGGCTTCGAGGAGGGGCGCAAGCTCAAGGCCCCGATAGTCGAGCTGTGCTACAAGGACGATGAGCTCGGCGACCCGGTGCTCAACTGGTACCATTTTCGGGAGCTTGGCGTCCCGGATGAGGATTTGGAGTTCTGCGAAGAGCTGGGGCTGAAGGTGAATCAAGTCCTGGCTCCCTACTTCGACGAGCGCGGCATAACCCTCGTGGACTTCAAGATAGAGGCCGGACGCGACTCCGAGGGCAACCTGATGCTGGCCGACGAGATAAGCCCGGACACCTGCCGCTTCTGGGATAAGGAGACCGGCGAGAAGCTCGACAAGGACCGCTTTCGGCGCGACATGGGAGGCGTCGAGGAAGCTTACGCCGAAATGCTGCGGCGGGTAACGGAGATCACGCAGAGGGGCGCCGTAGATTGAAGGTCCGCGTCCTCGTCCGCCCGAAGAGCGGCATCCTCGACCCGCAGGGCGAGGCGGTCCGGCGCGCGCTCCCTGCTCTCGGCTTCGAAGGGGTGAAGACCGTCCACATCGGGCGGCTCGTCGAGATGGAGGTCGAGAGCCCTGAGGAGGTTGAGGGGATGTGCCGTCGTCTGCTCGCCAACCCCACCGTCGAAGAGTACGAGTGGGAGGTCGTGCGTTGAGGATCGGGGTTACGGTCTTCCCGGGCTCTAACTGCGACCGTGACGCCCTCCACGCCATAGAACGCGCCGGCGCCGAACCGGTCGAGCTCTGGCACGCCGACGCCGACCTGAAGGGCGTGGACGCTGTGGTCGTGCCGGGAGGCTTCTCCTACGGCGACTACCTCAGGCCCGGCGCCATCGCCCGTTTCGCGAAAGTCATGGCGCCTCTGGAAGAGTTCGCCAACAGTGGTGGTCCCGTCCTCGGCGTCTGCAACGGCTTCCAGGTCTTGACCGAGGCACACCTGTTGTCGGGCGCGTTGCTGCGCAACTCGAACATGCGCTTCATCTGCGACCGCGTCGCCGTGCGCGTCGAGAACGTCGACACCCCCTGGACCTCCCTCTTCGAGCCGGGCCACGAACTTACCCTCCCCGTGGCTCACAACGAGGGGAACTACTTCGCCGATGAACGCACCCTCGCGCAACTCGACGACGAGGGGCGCGTGGTTCTGCGGTATCTGGAGAACCCGAATGGCTCCGCCAACGATATTGCCGGCATCTGTAACGAGGGCCGCAACGTCGTCGGATTGATGCCCCATCCCGAGCGCGCCTCGGACCCCCTTCTCGGCTCCGGGGAGGGACTAAAGGTCTTCGAGTCGGTGCTCCAGTACGTGGGAACGCGGGCTTGAACATCCAGGAGACGTATACTTCTTTAGGGCTCTCGGACTTCGAGTACGATCGCATCCTGGAACTCATGGGCCGACCGCCGAACTTCCTGGAGCTCTCGCTGTTCAGCGTGATGTGGAGCGAGCACTGCGGCTACAAGAACTCGCGTCCTCTCCTGGGGCGCTTCCCGAACAGGGGATCGCGGGTCTTGCAGGGGCCGGGGGAGAACGCGGGCGTGGTCGAGGTCGGCGATGGCTGGGCGCTCGTGTTCAAGATGGAGAGCCACAACCACCCTTCGGCGGTCGAGCCCTTTGAGGGGGCGGCTACTGGTGTCGGCGGCATTATCCGGGACGTGCTCGCGATGGGGGCGAGGCCGGTGGCCCTGCTCGACTCGCTGCGGTTCGGGCCGCTGGACGACGAGCGGAACCGCTACCTCTTCCGGGAGGTCGTTCGCGGCATCGGACACTACGGGAACGCCGTCGGCGTGCCGACGGTCGGTGGCGAGGTCGAGTTCGCTCGGGCGTACTCCGGGAACCCGCTGGTCAACGCGATGTGCATGGGGATCATTCGCTCCGAGAGCCTGATGCGAGCGCGGGCTGTCGGAGAGGGGAACCTCGTCATCCTCTTCGGGGCGAAGACAGGAAGGGACGGTATCCACGGGGCGACCTTCGCCTCTGACGAGCTCGGCGAGGGTTCCGAGGAGAAGCGGCCGAACGTGCAGGTCGGGGACCCGTTCGCCGAGAAGATGCTCATCGAGTGCAGCCTGAAGATGCTCGACGAGGACCTGATCGTCTCTCTGCAAGACCTCGGGGCGGCGGGGATCACCTCCTCCGCTTCGGAGATGGCGGCGAAGGGTGGAGGCGGGATCGAGATAGACGCGGGCCTTGTCCCCCTGCGCGAGGAGGGCATGGAGCCGTGGGAGATCCTTATCTCGGAGTCTCAGGAACGCATGCTCGCCATCGTCGAGCCCGAGAAGGCGGGGGAGGTCCTGAAGCTTGCCGAACGCTACGAGCTCGAAGCCGCCGTCGTGGGACGCGTCGCCTCGCATGGGGACCTGCGGATACTCGAAGATGGCGAAGTAGTCGGCACCGTCCCCGCCGGGCACCTCGCCGATGCGCCGACCTACGAGCGGGAGGTCGTCCGCCCGTCCTACCTGGACGAGATAGAGCCCCTCGACCTGGACCTGGCGACCCTGCCTCCTCCGGAGGACTACGGCGCCGCCCTGCTCGCGATGCTCGCCCATCCGAACCTGTGCTCGCGGCGCTCCGTCTACGCTCAGTACGACCACCAGGTCGGGGCAAATACGGTCGTGCTGCCCGGCGCGGATGCGGCGGTTATGAGGATCAAGGGTATCTCTTTAGGCTTCGCCGCTACCACCGACTGCCGGGGCCGCCACTGCTACCTCGACCCGAAGGGCGGGGCGGCGTCGGCCGTCGCCGAGGCCTACCGAAACCTCTCTTGCGTCGGCGCCGAGCCGGTCGCGCTTACGGACTGCCTGAACTTTGGGAGCCCCGAGAAGCCAGAAGCTTACTATCAGCTCGTCTCGTGCATCGAGGGGATGGCCGAAGCCTGCGAGGTTCTGAACACCCCGGTCGTGAGCGGGAACGTGAGCCTGTATAACGAGACCGAGAGAG
>JADDPM010000049.1:0-9008 GCA_016781885.1 Rubrobacter sp. | reverse complement strand
TGGGCATGGTGGGCGTCTTCGAGGACGTGCACCGACGCGCGACCCCCGCCATGAAGCGGGAGGGGGATGCTTTGATGCTCGTCGGAGGCTTCCGGCCTTCTCTGGGTGGCTCGGAGTATCTGGAGATAGTGCACGGCCAGGTAAACGGTGCTCCTACCGCCCCGGACCTCGCCGGCGAGAAGGCTGTCGCCGACGCGGTGCGACGGGCGGTCGCGGCTGGCGTCGTCGACACCGCCCACGACCTCTCGGGCGGGGGGCTCGCGGTCGCGCTCGCCGAGATGGCGATGAAGGGTGGCGTCGGGGCGGAGGCGCGCCTGCTGCCGGGCGGGCGCCAGGACGTAGCCCTCTTCGGGGAGGTCGGCGGGTGCATCCTCGTCGCGGTGCCGGAGGAGAGGCTGGGGGAACTGGAGGAGCATCTGGGAGGCGTCCACCACGTCCGGATCGGAGAAACGGGCGGAGAGAGGCTAAAGGTTGCGGGTATCGATGTTGGGATTGGCGAGCTTCGGGGGGCTTACGAGCGGGACCTCTTCGAGCGCTACGCCCCGGAGGGTGGCCAGATTGGCTAGCATGTCTACAGACGACCTGCTTCTCGACGACTCGGCGGGCAAGCCGAAGGAGGCCTGCGGGGTATTCGGGCTGTACTCGCGCGAGATCTCCTGCGAGTTGGCCCAGCAGACGTACTTCGGGCTGTATGCGCTCCAGCACCGGGGCCAGGAGTCGGCTGGCATCGCCGTCTCGGACGGGGAGCGGACGCTGGCGATGCGAGACATGGGCCTCGTCTCGCAGGTCTTCGACGAGCGCAAGCTGGAGTCGCTCGAAGGGGGACACATAGCCCTCGGTCATGTCCGATACTCGACCACGGGTTCGGCGTCGTGGGAGAACGCCCAGCCGGAGTTTCACGGCCGCGGAGAGGTCAACGTCGCCGTCGCCCACAACGGCAACCTCGTCAACGCGGCGTATCTGAGACGAGAGCTCGAAGGAGAGGGCTTCGAGTTCGAGTCCACGTCGGATACGGCGGCCATAGCGGCCTGTGCGGTCGGGGAGCTGGAAAAGGGCTATTCCGTTGCCGAGGCTATCTTGAGGACTATGCTGCGCCTGCGGGGGGCGTACTCTGTCGCCATGATCTTCCGGGACAAGCTCGTCGCGTTCCGGGACCCGCACGGCTTCCGACCGCTGTGCATCGGCAAGGTCGAGGGCGGTTACGCCGTCTCCAGCGAGACTTGCGGCCTGGACATCATAGGCTCGGAGTTCTTGAGGGAGGTCGAACCCGGAGAGGTCGTCGTGATAGACGACGAGGGGCTCAAGAGCTACCGAGCCGAGGAGGAGCGACGCGCGCTCTGCGTCTTCGAGTACGTCTACTTCGCCCGCCCCGACTCGCGTTTCAACGGGCGGGAGGTTGGGGGTTCGAGGCAGAGGATGGGGGAGACCCTGGCCGAAGAGGCCCCCGCCGAGGCCGACGTCGTCATCCCGGTGCCGGACTCGGGCATCATGGCGGCCACCGGTTACTCGCACAGGAGTGGCATCCCGTTCGCCGAAGGGTTGATAAAGAACCGTTACGTGGGCCGGACGTTCATCGAGCCGACGGACGGGATGCGCCAGGTGGGGCTTCGCCTGAAGCTCAACCCGCTGCCGTCGGTGATCGAGGGCAAGCGCGTCGTAGTGATAGACGACTCTATCGTGCGGGGGAACACGGCCCGCAAGCTAGTGGGGCTCCTCTTCGACGCCGGGGCTAAGGAGGTTCACTTCCGCGTCTCTTCGCCACCGGTGACGGGTCCGTGTTACTACGGGATAGATATGGACGACAGGAAGGGGCTCGTCGGCGCGAACTACACGGTCGAGGAGATACGGGAGCAGATCGGGGCTACCTCACTCGCCTACCTCTCCGTGGAGGGCATGACCTCCGCGACCGAGCAGAGCGGGAAGGGTCTCTGCCGGGCCTGCTTCGATGGTGACTACCCTCTCCCCGGGACGACCAGGAAGCTCGCCCTGGAGAACCTGACGGCGGTAGTGGAGAATCAAGCGTGACCGAGGGCTCCCCCGGCTCCTCCTACGAGGCCGCCGGCGTCTCTATCGAGAGGGGCGACCGCGCCACGCAAATGATGCATGCCGCTGTCGAAGCCACGCACGGCCCAGAGGTCATCTCCCCGCTCGGAGGGTTCGCCGGCCTGTATGCGCTGTCAAACTACACAGATCCCGTCCTCGCCACGACGATAGACGGCGTGGGCACGAAGGTGCTGGTGGCTAAAGAGATGAGTAGCTTCGTCTCTATAGGCGAGGATATCGTCAACCATTGCGCCAACGACGTGCTCGCCACCGGCGCGAGACCGTTGCTCTTTCTGGATTACGTGGCGAGCGGACGGCTGGATCCGGGGAACGTCGCGGCGGTCGTCCGGGGGGCGGCGGAGGCTTGCCGGCCTTTAGGGATCTCGCTCGTCGGGGGCGAGACGGCGGAGATGCCGGGGCTCTACGGGGAGGGAGACTTCGACGTTGTGGGTGTGTGCGTGGGGGCCTGCGAGCGGGGGGAGGTAGTCATCGGGGAGAAGGTGGAGGTCGGGGACGCCGTGATCGGGCTGCCTTCCAGCGGCTTGCATACCAACGGCTATACCCTCGCTCGCAAGGTGCTCGAAGAATCCGGCATCTCCTACTCCGAGACGCCGGAAGGATTCGACCGGCCCGCTGGCGAGATCTACCTCACGCCGCACCGGGCCTACGTTCGCGAGGTTCTCGCTCTCAGAGACTCCGTCGAGGTGCGCGGGATGGCGCACATCACCGGCGGCGGCCTGCCGGGCAACCTGCCGCGCGCCCTAGGAGGGTTGGGTGTTCGCCTCGGCCCTGGCCACTGGGAGGAGCCGGCGGTCTTCGATCTTGTCCGTACCTTGGGTGATGTGGCGGAGGAGGAGATGCGGCGGGTCTTCAACCTCGGGGTTGGGTTCTGTGTCGTGGTTCCGGTCCGTCAGGCGGAGGAGGCCCTGGCGGTGCTCGCGGAGGCGGGGTGCGACGCGCGGCACATCGGCGAGGTCGTGGAGGCTCAAGGGGTGGAGTTTGTTTGAGCGATTGCCGGAGGGGACCCGTTTCGCGGTGCTCGCCTCCGGGTCGGGGACGAACTTGCAGGCGCTCCTAGACGCTTATCCGGAGGAGCTCGTGGCGGTGGCCGGGGATAACGAGGGGGCGTTCGCGTTCGAGCGGGCGCGGCGAACGGGGACACCGGTTGAGTATGTAGACCCGCGAGACTTCGAGACGCGTAAGGGGTTCGACGGGGAGCTCGCGGAGAGGGTTGCCCGATACGAGGTGGAATTGGTCGTGGGGGCAGGGTATATGCGGGTGCTCTCGCCGGTGTTCCTGGAACGGTTCCCGGCGGTTATAAACCTGCACCCGTCGCTCTTGCCGGAGTTCAGGGGGCTTCACGCTGTGAGCCGGGCTCTTGAGGCGGGTGTCGAGAGGACCGGGGTGACGGTGCATTTCATGGTCGAGGAGGTGGACGCGGGGCCGGTGATCTCTCAGGAGCCGGTACCGATCCTGCCGAGGGATACGGAGGAGACGTTGCTGGCGCGGCTGCACCCGGTGGAGCACCGGTTGCTCGTGGGGGCGGTCGCGGACTACTTCTGGGGAAGGGTGAAGATATGAAACGTCGAGCGCTCATCTCGGTGTCGGACAAGAAGGGGGTTGCGGCGTTCGCCAGGAAGCTGCACAACATGGGGTTTGAGATCATCTCGACCGGCGGAACCGCCAAAGCCCTGGAAGAGGCCCGCGTTCCGGTCGTACCGGTCTCGAAAGTCACTGGCGCCCCCGAGATGCTCGGGGGGAGGGTCAAAACTCTCCACCCAAAGATACACGGCGGCATCCTCGCCGACCTCGAAGACCCCGACCAGGTGATAGAGCTCGTGGACCACGAGATAGGACCGATAGACCTGGTCTGCGTGAACCTCTACCCGTTTGAGGAGACCATAGCTGGCGGGGCTTCGGAGAAGGAGGCCATCGAGCAGATAGACATCGGCGGTCCCACGATGCTCCGGGCGGCGGCGAAGAACTTCAAGAGCGTCATAGTCGTGCCCTCGTCACGGTTCTACAAGGAGGTCGTAGCGGAGTTCGAGCTTGGCGAGGTCTCCGAGGAGACCAGGAAGCGTCTGGCCCTCGAAACCTTCCGCAAGACCGCCGAATACGACGCCGCCATCGCCGCCTGGCTCGAAGAAAGGGTCGAGAAGGACGCGCAGATCCCCGGTGAAGCCCCCGAGAATAACAGCGAGGCCTCCGACATCCCCGTAGAGTTCCCGGAGATATTGGAGAGACGCTACGGGCGCGAGATGGAGCTGCGCTATGGGGAGAACCCGCACCAGGGGGCGGCCTACTACGTCGAGGAGGGGGAGCCGCACCTCTTGAGCGGGGTGGAGCGGTTGCAGGGACGCCCCGTCTCGTTCAACAATCTCTACGACGTAGACGCCGCGCGCAACCTGCTCGCGGATCTTGCCAGGGACGGAGAGCAGCAGGCAGCGGTGATCATCAAACACGCCAACCCCTGCGGGGCGGCGGTCGGCGAGAACCTTGCCGAAGCCTACAGAAAAGCCTTTGCCTCGGACCCGACCTCGGCTTTCGGGGGCATCGTAGCGTTGAGCGGTCCCGTGGACGGGGAGCTTGCAAAGGAGATCTCGAAGGTCTTTACGGAGGTCCTGATCTCCCCAGGCTTCGACGAGGAGGCTCGCAAAATATTCTCCGCGAAGCCCAACATGACCGTATTGGAGGCCGGGCTTCTCGAACGTACGAAGTTCTCCGCCAAGCACGTAACCGGCGGTCTCCTGCTCCAGCACGCCGACCGCGTCGAGGACGACTCGGGGTACGAGACCGCCACCACGATGCATCCCTCGCCGGACGTTCTTGGCGACCTCCTCTTCGCCTGGAAGGTCGCCAAGAGCGTCAAGAGCAACGCCATCGTGCTCGCTAAAGACGGCGCGACGGTAGGCATCGGGGCGGGCCAGACGAGCCGGGTCGACGCCGCTCACATCGCGGTCGAGAAGGCGGGCGAGAGGGCACAAGGGGCCGTGGCGGCGAGCGACGCCTTCTTCCCGTTCGCCGACGGCCTGGAGGCTCTGGCCGACGCGGGGGTGAAGGCGGTCATACAGCCCGGCGGCTCCAAGCGCGACGCGGAGGTCGTACAGGCGGCGGACCGGCGCGGCGTGGCGATGATCATGACCAAGCGGCGCCACTTCCTGCATTGACCGAGAAGAGTGCCGGGGACGTGAGCAAGGGGTCGTCCGGCAAGGAGCCACGGTTGGCGGACGTCCTCGGCCTCTCGGAGAGGGTCGTATATTACGTGGCGGCGGTCGCGTTGCTAGTGACGGTAGGGATGCTCTTCGTCTCGGCGGGGGAGAGCGTGCTGAGGGTGACGGAGGTCGGTCCGCTCGGGACGGCGCTCGAGGTGCTCGACAAGGTACTCCTCATCTTCATCTTCGCCGAGCTTCTCGGGACCATCAGCACCATCGTGCGGGAGAGGGAGGTGAAGGCCGAACCGTTCTTGCTGATCGGTCTGATCGCCGTCGTGCGGCGCATCCTGGGCGTGACCGTCTCGATAGAGCAGAGCCTCGGCACCCCCGAGTTCACCAGCCTCCTTTTGGAGCTCGGAGTCCTCACCGGTCTGGTCCTTGCCCTCACCAGTGCCCTCTACTTCACCCGCCGCATGGAGGGCCGCAGGGAGTCTCCACGCTAGGCTTCTCCGGTCCGCCGGAGTTTGATAAACTCCGTAGAGAGGTAGGGCCAGTAGCTCAGTGGTAGAGCAGGGGACTTTTAATCCTCGTGTCGTAGGTTCGATCCCTACCTGGCTCACGCGCCCGGGTAGGGCTTTGCCCCCATCGTCTAGAGGCCCAGGACACCGCCCTTTCAAGGCGGCGGCACGGGTTCGAATCCCGTTGGGGGCACGCCGGGGGAGACCCGACGCAAGGGGCGATTAGCTCAGTGGTAGAGCACCTCCCTTACAAGGAGGGGGTCGCTGGTTCGAACCCAGCATCGCCCACTATAAAAGTTCCTGCAAACGGCTGAGTTTTGTGGGTAAGTCGAGAGGGCCGGGGAGTGTATCCCGGCCCTTTTGCTGCAACCGTGCTGCAACCCAAAACGGAGCAAGGCTCACGACATGGCTCCCAACGCCGCCTCCATCGCGTCGGCTGCGGAGTCCTGCATATCAGGCAGGACATGGGAGTACGTGTTGAGGGTGATGGTTATGGAGGCGTGGCCGAGCATCTCGGAGACTACCTTCGCGTTGACGTCTTCGCTCAAAAGCAGCGTGGCGCAGGTGTGCTGGAGGTCGTGGAAGCGCAGGTCTTCCCGGACGCCGGAGCGCGCCTTGATGCGTTTGAAGGAGCGGTTACGCAGGTTTGATGGGTTGAACAGGGAGCCGGTCTCATTCGGGAAGACGAGGCTCTGATCGGACCAGAGTCCGGCCAGGCGCATTCGCTCTTTAGCTGGCGCTTGCGGTGGTCCTTGAGCACGGTCACCGCTCGCCGGGTGAGCCGCACGCGCCGACCCTTGCCGGACTTGGTACTGGCACCCACGACCCACCCGCGCCCGTCCTCTCCGCGGGTGAGCGTGCGCTGCACTAGCAGGGCTGGTTTCGGAGCTTCGAGGTCTGCGTCTTCCCAACGCAGGGCCAGTAGCTCGCCTTCCCGGAGGCCACAATGGACGGCCAGCACGTACAGGGCCTCCAGACGCTCGCCTCGTGCCGCCTCCAGGAACGCGGCGCACTCTTCGGAGTCGAGTGGCTTGATCTCCTCTCCTGGAGCACTCACCCGCGGCGGCTTCACACCGTCGGCAGCATTGCGCGGTATGAGGCCGTCAGAGACCGCCTGAGAGAGCGCCTTGCGCAGCACGACGTGCATCTTCTTCACCGTCGCTGCGGAGAGGCCCGTGCGGGCCTTCTCCCCGTAGAAGCCGCGCACGTGCGCCGGGGTGAGGCTCTTGAGCTTCACGCGCCCGAGGGCGGGGAAGACGTGTTTGCGGGTGATGTAAGCATAGTTGGCGTAGGTCGTCTCTTTGACCGTGCCTTTCACGGATTCCGCGAGCCACCTGTCCAGGTACTCCCCGACCGTGAGCTTGCCAGCGTCGTAGACGAGCCCGCCGTCCCGATTTGCCATCGCCTCCGTGAGCTTGCGCGAGACCTCCGCCCTCGTCTTGCCTGAGACCGAGCGCCGCTTGCGCCCTTCGGCTGTCCAGACCGTGTACTGAGCCGCCCACGTGCCGTTCTTGCGGCGGTAGATCGAGCCCTCGTTGTTGCCGCGCTTACGAGACATTATCGCCCCCAGGCCTAACGAGCTCCCTCGGCTGCACCCCGAGTGCCCTGGCGAGCTTGCGGATAGTGGAGGGGTACGCCTCGCTATGGCCGTTCTCGAGTCTCCAGATAGTATCCTTCGAGACCCCCGCCTCTTCCGCCAACTCCCGCAGCGTCAGCACGTGCTCGCTACGCAAAGCCTTGAGCCTTTCCACATTTACCTCCATGTCCGAAGTTGTACCGATGCTGTACCGCACATACCAATTTTACCGAAAACTACCGTACTATACTAGACAAAATACAGACAAATACAGTATAATAATGGTGTCATATAAAGAGATGGCCCCGCGGGTGCGCCAACACCCCGAGGCCCGGCCACAAGGAGAAGCTTGTGACGGAACAGAGTCTAGCGCACCCAGCGCACCCAGTCCCTGAAGAAACCCGCGAGCGCGGCGCCTGCTCCGGATGCGGCACGACCACGAAGACGCTCATGGCACCGATCTCGAACGCTAGGGACTGCACCGGCCCGATGTACTGTCTGTCCTGCAACCCGCGCTTCTTCACGGTGGACATGCACTTCTCCTGCTTGGAGAGGCTGGTCTAAGCCTGGAGAATTAGACTACCGGGCCGGAGCCCCGAAGGACTCCGGCCCAATGGGTTGCTCTTAGCGTTTGAGGGCGAAGCTCTTCAAGGAAGATCACATGGCGTTCTTCGAGGGTGACGAGCTGTGCCGCTCTTGCGCAGTCCGTCACGGCGTGCTCTGAGGGGTAGCTCGGAACTCACAGGCGGGAAATCAGTCATTGTGTATGGGTGAGCGTGCCGATACGTCCTCGCGTCTGGACTGAGAACTGATTAGGATTCAGTTCTCAGCTTGGGGTCGTGGAGGGATGCGTGGCTACTACACCCGAACAACTAGCCAGACATAACATTGATCGAATGCTCGAACTCGCCGGTTGGAGCGTTCAGGACATGAAGGGCCTGGACTTCACGGCTGCGAGGGGCGTCGCCATCCGGGAGTTTCCGCTCAAGACGGGGTTGCGGACTATATGCTCTTCGTAGACCGGAAAGCTGTGGGCATTATCGAGGCCAAGAAGGAGGGCACCTCGCTTAGTGGGGTGGATACCCAGTCTCAGAAATACCTCGACGGGCTTCCCCCTCATGTCCAGAGGGTTGGGGCGCCGCTGCCTTTCGCCTACGAGAGCACAGGTGTCGAGACGGTGTTCCGGGATGTGCGTGACCCCGACTACCGCTCCCGGCGGGTGTTCTCGTTCCACCGTCCGGGGACGCTAATGGACCGTGCGCGGGAACCGGAGACGCTGCGGGCACGCCTGAAGACGATGCCGCTGCGAAGGCTGGGCCTGGTGTGGGTCGGGACACTCTACCCGAGGACGATCGTTGTGTGGCGCGCCGAGCGGCGCTCCGTGAGCGAGTTGGCCAGGACGCTGCCTTTGAAGTGGCGCAAGCGCCTCGGGGTGCGCGCAGTAGCCGTCAACGTCTACGCTCCCAAGTACGGTTCCTTGCGGTCGGTCGTGACCAGAAACCGTCACGCCAACCACGAGTACATCGTCACGAACGACTTGGGGGCGGACCTCACCAAGGTGATTTTGCGCAAGATGAGCCGCTGGTCCATCGAGACGCTCTTTCGCGACACCAAGCAGTATGCGGGATTGGAGGCGTGCCAATGCAGGGTGGATCGAGCGATGGTTCGCCATGTCGGCCTCGTTCTGCTCACCTTCGTGGTATTGCAGATGATGCGCCG
>JADDPM010000308.1 GCA_016781885.1 Rubrobacter sp. | reverse complement strand
AAGACCTCGACCGGCAAGGTCCAGAAGTTCGTCCTGCGAGAGAAGGAATGGGCCGGGCACACGCGGCGCGTCGGTTAGGTCTCTCGTCGGGGACCGGGGAGTGGGCTCCGTGCTGCCTGGGACGCGCCACGCTCAAGGATCGGTGGATGAGGAGAGAGGGACGATGAACATCGCCGACGTACAGGGGAAGCGTGCGCTGGTAGTGGGGGGCACGCGCGGGATCGGCCGGGCTATAGCCGCGCGTTTTGCGGAACTGGGGGCCGAGGTCCACATAACGGGTAGGAATGCCGCCAAGACCTCGGAGGTCGCTGCCTCCCTCGGAGAGGGAAACGGGCGGTCGGTCACCGGGCACGCCCTGGACGTCACCGATCGTGCCCAGATAGGTGAGGTCGTGCAGCAATGCGGATCTCAGGGGGGCAGCCTGGACGTGCTGGTCTACAACGCCGGCGTCAGCCCGGTGTACGCCTCGGCCGAAAAGATCGACGCGGAGGCCTGGGACTCGATCATCGCCACCAACCTTACCGGGGCGTTTATAGCGGCGCAGACCTTCGCCCGCCAGCTGATCGCCGAGAGCAAGCCCGGCTCGGTCGTTCTTATAGGGTCGATCAACAGCATAGTGGGCGACTCGCGTCTGGCGGCGTACACGGCGTCCAAGGCGGGCCTGGCCGGGATGGCCAAGACCATGGCGTTGGACTGGGCCCGGTACGACATCCGCGTCAACCTCGTGGCGCCCGGATACGTGGCCACCGATCTTACGACAGGCCTCCAGCAGAACGAAAAGCTCCGCCAGGCTATCACCGATCGTACCCCGCTAAACCGGTTCGCCGAACCAGCGGAGATCGCGGACATGGTCGTATTTCTGGCCTCGGACAGCTCCAGCTTCGTGACGGGAGCCGTCCTCCCCGTCGACGGAGGCTGGACCGCTTGGTAGCAGTCGATGGAAATCGGCCTCGCCGTACGGCGTCGGGAGGCGGGGTCCTGACGATACGGCTCCGTCTATCGATCAGAAAGGTGGTGACCTCTGCAGCGACCGATGTTCTCACCAGGTGAGAGATCATATACTTTGTGGCAAGAAGGAGTGAGCAGGGCTAACATACCCGCGTAGCGAAAGGGTAAGCCCTCTGACCTTGAGGAGGTAACGCATGGCGACCGCAACGAGCGCGCAACAGACGGAAGAACTGACCCCGCGGGCGCGACACGCCATAAGGGGTGCCTGGATGGGGTTCTTCGTGGACATGTTCGACATCTATCTGCCCATCATAGTGTTGGCCCCGGCCATAGCCTACTTCGTCTCGCCGCAGATGGACCAGGCCACGACCGCGATCGTGGGCGGTTCGATCTTCGCGGCGACGCTGCTCGGGCGG
>JADDPM010000150.1 GCA_016781885.1 Rubrobacter sp. | reverse complement strand
ACCTCAAGGCACTACACTAGGCCACGCCCGAAGGGTAAGTCGCCGCCTCTTGTATGATGCGGGCGAGCGTAGGATCGGGCCGATAGATACACACGTTGTGGGGCACAGTAGAACAGGGCCGGAAGAGACCAAATGAACAGAACACTGACCCGGAGGAGGTTTTTGAAGCTCGCCGGAGCGGGTGTGGCTGGGACGGCTCTGTTGGGTGGAGCCTACGTAGTTTGGAGCAAACCGGGCCAGGTTTCAGGATCTATTACCGAAGTGGCACGGCACGTCTCTCCCGGAACCTATCGGGTCGGTGCGTTTACCATCTTGCTAGAGACCGGTGGAGGCAATTCAGAAGTTGTTCTGAGCGTTACTCATGGCTCAAAGCCTGACCGGCTTCTGTGGCAGAGCATCCCCGGAGAGAGCTTCATTTCCGCCGCCGTGGGCAAGGAGACGGTGCGCGAGTCAAGCGCTCACTTCTCTATCGAGGACGAGATACAAAGATTGCACGCCAACCAGACCATAGATCGCGTGGAGAAACAGGGAGGCAAGCTCACCTTCACCGGACGACTCACCAGCGGTGAGAATACAGAAGGAGTCGGCTACACGCTCTCCTTCTCCCCCGTTTCCGGCGGAAGGCTGCGCTTCGATACTAGCGTGGACCACCCTTCCTACGACCGGGTTTACCTCACTTACGCGTCTGCGCCCGAAGAACGCTTTTTCGGCTTCGGGACGCAGTACACATACTTCGACCTCAAGGGACACATGGTACCCATCTTCATCCAGGAGCAGGGTATAGGCAGGGGAGAGCAGCCCATCACGTGGGCGGCCGACTGGAAGGCAGGCGCAGGCGGCACTCCGTACAACAGCGGCGCCTGCGTGCCGCACTACGTCACGAGCAAAATGCGTTCCCTATTTTTGGAGAACTACGAGTACTCATCCTTCGACCTCAGGGAGAAGGATAGGGTCCAGATCGGGGTATTCTCCTCACGGATGAGGGGCCAGATCTTGAGCGGAGAGACGCCCGCTGAGCTCATCGAGCAGTACACCGAGTACTCGGGCAGGATGCGCCCGCTACCAGAGTGGATCCTCGGCGGTGCTGTGGTGGGGTTGCAGGGCGGCACGGACAAAGTGCTCCAGATGTCGGACAAGCTCGCTTCCCTCGACGCCCCCGTCGCCGCGTTCTGGCTGCAGGACTGGGTGGGACAGAGAAAGACTAGCTTCGGCACCCAGCTCTGGTGGAACTGGGAGCTGGACAAGGATCACTACCCAGGATGGGACTCGCTGCGAGAGCGATTGGCGCAAGAAGATGTGAGGGTCATGACCTACGTCGGCCCGTGGTTCGCCGACGATATCGCGAAACACAAGGAGAAGCACCACTACACCCGCAACCTCTTCGAGGAAGCAGCGAAGCACAGCTACCTTGTCAAGAACAAAGAGGGCGAGCCTTACAGGGTCAGGACCACCGAGTTCTCGGCGGCCTTCGTGGATCTTACCAACCCGGAGGCACGGGCCTGGATCAAGGAAGTCATCAAAGACGAGCTCATCGACACAGGAGCCTCTGGGTGGATGGCTGACTACGGCGAAGGTCTTCCCTACGACGCCGTGCTCTACTCCGGCGCGGACCCGAAGAGCTACCACAACCGCTACCCTGAGGAGTGGGCCGAGGTCAATCGGGAGGCGATCCGCGAGGCGGGCCGCGAGGACGATATAGTCTTCTTCAACCGCTCCGGGTACACCAGAAGCCCCCGCTACAGCACCCTGTTCTGGCTCGGAGATCAGCTAGTTGATTGGGATGAGCATGACGGCATCAAGAGCGCCGTCACGGGCCTGTTGTCTAGCGGGCTTTCCGGCTACAGTCTCGAACACACCGATATCGGCGGCTACACAGCCATAGATCACCCCCTGCTCGAATACCACCGCTCCAAAGAGCTATTGTTACGCTGGATCGAACTAGGTGCCTTTACAACCGTGTTCCGTACCCACGAGGGCAACATACCCACGGTCAACCACCAGATCTACTCAGATGAAGAGACTCTCGGGCACTTCGTCCGCTTCGCGAAGGTGTATGCGGCTTGGAAGCCTTACAGGATAGATCTGGTGAAGGAGGCATCCGAGACCGGCCTTCCCGTCGTCCGTCACCCTTTCATACACTATCCCGAGGATCCCGAGATGCTCGACCTCGAATACCAGTTCATGGTCGGCTCTGAGTTCATGGTCGCGCCGGTACTGAACCCAGGCGAGGAGGCAGTCGAGGTCTATCTTCCAGCGGGCAGGTGGGTGCACCTCTGGTCGGGACGGAGGTACGGCTTTCGCGACAAGGGAGTCTACGAGACGGTTGGTGCCCCGATCAGCGAACCGGCTGTCTTCTACAAGGAAGGCTCCGACGCAGGACGCCGATTCGAGGAAGAGCTGGAAAGGCAAGACCTGTTGTGATTTGAGGGGACCTTTGGAGGGGACCTTTGTCCCCCACAGACAGTAGGGACAGAGGTTACACCGAGGTGGTCAACGCTCCGATGGTCACCGCGTTCACGTTCACGTAGGCAGAATGGTTGCCGCGTCCGGGACTTTTCAGCCAGTTTCAGAGGGGGGTTCTCCGAAGTTCGCGGAGGAATCCGTGAGAAAGTACTATGCGGCGGCTGTCTCCTTCATGAACGCCTCCAGATCCCGCACGACCCACTCCGGCCGCACCCAATGCGCTAGGTGGCCAGTCTCTGGGTACACTCGCAAGGTGGCGTTGGGAATCGCTGCCGCGCGCCTCTCCTGTTCCTCGCGCGGTAAGATGGCGTCCTGCTCCCCCCACAAGATCAACGTCGGCGCGCCGATCTCACCAAGCCGGGTAGTATCATCGACCGTAAGTAACACCCCCTCATAGTAGTCGCGCCAGACGCGGGCCGGGACCTTGAGGCTCTCGGAGACCACCCTCTCTAGGAACTCCTCCGGCACCGGGTAGTGGAGCGTGCCCGATACGAACTCTCTGACGAACTCGGGCGAGATGGGATCTTCCAGCGCAACAATCTCCTTCCCGAACTCCCTGACGGCGTCGTTGTTCACCAACGTCGTTGGCGAACCGATCAGGACGAGGCGGCTAACGCGGTGTGGATAGTCAAGCGCCACTCGCTGCGCGATCAGGCCGCCAGAGGAGTCACCCACGAGGGTCGCCTTCTCGATACCGACGGCCTCCATGAACGCGTCGACATCGGCGACGTAGTCGTCCGCCATGTAGCAGCACTGGGACTTGTCGGAGTCCCCGTGTCCGCGCTGGTCGGGCGCGAAGGCGTGGTACTCAGGCGAGAGCAAGGGTAGCATCCGACTGTAGGAGAACCACGAGTCGACGTACGCGTGGAGGAACACGATCGCTTCCCTTTCTCGATCGCCTTGCTCGGCATAGTGCACCTGCAAGCCTGTAGCGAGGCGCGTCGTGGCGAACTCCACGGCGTTGGGCTGGTGCATCATTCTCCTCCTTCCCCGGCCCGCTTCCTGACGGGTTCTATGCACCACGCATGATGCCACCCGGTCAAGCCCAGCACACCATCGAAGGGCTATTCACTCACTTGCCGGCAGCTGCATTCTCAGAAATGCGTATCCGACATCGTGAATAGGTTGGAGCATAGCCGATCTTCGGGGTTGGGCTATCTCGGATCGAGGCATAGGCGGTAAGCATCTCCCCCTGCACTGTACGAACTGACGACGTACTACGTCTGCGATTCTCCGCCACGCTGGGCGAGGAGCCGGAGGTAGAGGTGGCGCTGCTCTAGCTACTACGCGCTCATATCCTACTCACAGAACTGAGTCCAAGCGGTGGTCTACGCGGTTCGTGAAGAGACTAGCTAGCCTCCTCCAATCGTATGACGTACCTGATGGGCCTGCCGCAGATCTTGCTGCGCTCGGCAGCCTCTGGACCTCCGTCCGCGATGCCCTGCACGCGGTAGCGGCCAAGGTACTCCCAGGCGGCGCCCCCAGCATACCTGTAGACCGGGAGCGGCTCACTCTGGCGACGCAGCATCTCCACCCGTTCGGGTAGCCGGCCACCCGAACTTCTTGGGGGGCCGTGGTCGATGATGTGAGGGCCCCGTCCGGGTTCTTGTCCAGCCGGAACCGAATCAGCGTCACCTCATCCTCGCTGTCCGGCAGAGTGAGCCGCGGGTTGCCCCCGTGCATCTTGCTCTGCTCCATGCAGCTGTAGAGTTGCCCTACCCTTGGTCCGGCTTGCGTCATCTTCTCTCCTCTCGGCACGATCACCAACGGCTAGAGTCTGGACTCCAGTTCCTCCAGAGCCTAGTCGAGCTCGCGTACGTCGCCAAGATATACCTGGCGTGCTCCGCCGCCTCGTCTGGGTGCTCCTAGACTAGGTAATCTTCGCCACGCTGGCCTGGGAGTTGCAGGTTCAGTTGGCGCCGGTCTAGCTAGTCCCCAAAGCGGCCTAGGGGCCACCCAGTCTACGGAGCCTTGCGGGCCAACTCTTTGTCGATACGCTCCCTGTCGAAGCCCACGATCCAGCTGCCCCCGATCTTGATCACCGGCACGCCCGTCTGCCCCGTCTTGCGAACGATGTCCCGCGCCGCGTCCGGGTCGCGCTCTATATTGACCTCCTTGAACGGCACCCGCTGTTCCTTGAAGTAACGTTTCGCCCTGCGACACCAAGAGCACGTGGACGTACTGAACAGCACCACCTTGGCCAACGAACGACCTCCTTCACTCTCCTCAGGCAATATAGATTGTATGCTGTAGTCGGTTTCCCTCGTTACCTTCGGCGCGTCGCGCCCATAATAGACGCTATGCTACGATTACAGGCACAC
>JADDPM010000307.1 GCA_016781885.1 Rubrobacter sp. | reverse complement strand
CCAGTAGACCCCGGTAGCTTCCATGCCCACCTGACCTGACCCCCGGAAACTGGTCCAGTTACGATGAGAGTCCAGAGGCTCACAACGAGCGAAAGGAGGGCTCTCGAGAAATTGGGCAAGGGACACTCACCCGAGCAGATCATCCGAAAGCTCCGGCAGGCCGAGGGCAAGCTCGCCTCCGGCTCCACCGTGGCGGAGGTGGCCAGGGAGCTGGGGATAAGCGAAGCTACCTTCCACCGCTGGAGAAACCGTTATGGCGGGATGAGCACCAGCGAGGCAAAGCGCCTCAAGGAGCTGGAGAAGGAGAACGCCCGCCTCAAGAAGCTGCTCGCCGAAAAGGAGTTGGACATAGACATCCTAAAGGAGGTGAGTAAGGGAAACTTTTGAGCCCGGCCCGGAGAAGAAGAGTCGTGGAGCACGTACGGAAAAGATTCGGGATCTCTGAGCGCCGGGCCTGCCGGGTAGTAGGTCAACCTCGCTCCAGCCAACGCTACGTCTCTACGAAGGCCACCAAAGACGCGGCTTTAGCGGAAAGGATGGTAGCTCTTTCCCACGAGAACCCTCGCTACGGTTACCGGAGGGTGTGGGCGCTGCTGAGGCGAGAGGGCTGGGCGGTGAATAAGAAGCGAATCCAGAGGCTGTGGAAGGAGGCGGACCTGAAGGTTCCGGCCGGTAGGGAGCGTAAAAGGAGACGTTTGGGGACCTCTGAGAATGGCTGTACGAGGAAGAGAGCAGAGTACGTTAACCACGTCTGGTCCTACGACTTCGCGATGGACGCTACGGAGGAGGGCCGCAAGTTGAAGATCATGCCCATAGTGGACGAGTACAGTAGGGAGTGTCTGGCGTTAGAAACCGAGCGCTCGATCACCGCCAAGGACGTGGCAGAAACCCTGAATCGGCTGTTTAGCGAGCGGGGAGAGCCGGACTACATCCGCTCGGACAATGGCCCTGAATTCATAGCTGAGGCGATAAAGCGCTGGCTTGCGGTTTCCGGGGTGAAGACCCTCTACATCGAGCCCGGCGCTCCGTGGGAGAACGCCTACTCGGAGACCTTCATTAGCCGGCTACGGGATGAGTTACTGAACAGGGAGGTGTTTGCCAATCTAAAGGAGGCGAAGGTACTGGCCAAAGATTACCGCGATCACTACAACCACCACAGGCCCCACGGGGCGTTGGGCTACTTGACACCTATGGAGTTTGCGGCCATCGAAGCTCTGTCGCACCAGGCGCCTACTAGTGCGACAGAGGCGTCAGAGCAGTTAGAATCCGTACCCACAATCTCATCGTGGCTGGTACAGAGAATGGGGTCCGGTCACACCAACCTCACCTCAAAGGA
>JADDPM010000306.1 GCA_016781885.1 Rubrobacter sp. | reverse complement strand
GAGACGGGCCGGTTATGGCGAGTTGTATACCTGAGATGGATCTACTTGGTGTCGGTACAACTCCCGCCGACTATCCCTAACGTAGCCTGGTCTGGACATAGCTTTTCAGCCCTCGGTGGCGCCCCTAGGGGCATGACGAACTGTTCTAAATCTGGGGTTTGTAGGGAATGCGCGTTACATATGTCATGGAGTGTTAGGAGGGTTCAGTCGGTGCAACCTCTACGGCCGCGACGCGTTGGTCAGCTCGCAGATCTAATCATCACGGTCGAGCGACCGCACCCGGTTCGCGTCGCAGTGGACGGCAGATCAGCCGCTGGGAAGAGCACGCTTGGTGACGAGTTAGCGGTGGCGCTCGAGCGCCGCGGCCGCTTGGTGATCCACGCATCGATCGACGACTTCTATTGTCCCTGGGTTCACGAACTTAGCCGCAGGCGTCTGTCGGCCGAGGCGTTCTATTCCCGCGCGTATGATTACCCGGCGCTACGCTCGCTGCTATTAGAGCCACTTGGCCCAAATGGGTCTCGGCGGTACCGAACACGCTGGCACGACGGTTGGAATGAGGGGCAGATCGACGAGCCCGAGAGGATCGCGTCATCGGATGCCATCCTCATCGTAGACGGCGTGTTCCTCCTGCGCCCCGAGCTAAATGGGTTCTGGGACGTACGTGTCTTCGTGGACATCGAGGCCGAGCAGAGCCTTGAACGGGGTGTCGAGCGCGACTTGACCCTAGAGGAGCCGACGGTGGGGGCGCTCAGGCGGGAGCAGCGACTCCGGGTGTACCGGGAGCGCTACCTTCCTGCAGAGGAGACGTATCTGAACGAGGTGGATCCGATAGCTCTGGCTGACATCGTGGTGGACAACCGCGACCTGAATGCCCCACGGCTCATCGTGCAACGAACCCCAGCGTAGCCGGGTTGGATCCAAAGCGCGTGGATGCCACCTTCCGTAGCCCAAGTTTCCTGCAGTGTTTGTCTGAGGGCGGTAAGGCACAGTTAGCGCGTCTCTGGGCCCATCAAGAGCGTAGGAAGACAGGTGGCATTCTCTCGGGTGAAGTGCATGTATGTGTCAACCAGGTGTTGAGTCGGTTTGGGGGCTACTACATAATTAGAGGTGTGGGCATCTGTCGGTGTTACGAATCCTCATCCGTGGCGCTACGTGTCCTGCAATCCTCCAACAGCCCCGCGACCAGCACCCTCGCTATAGCCACCACGACCG
>JADDPM010000305.1 GCA_016781885.1 Rubrobacter sp. | reverse complement strand
CTGCTCTTCCAGCCGCTCGAAGTTGCTCTGGACGCGGGCCGCGTCGACCGGAAACATCGAGGGGTCGGAGAGCTCGGCGGTCAGCGAAACGTCCGAAGCCGCCAGGCCGTAGGCCGAGAACGCCTAGTGCATATCCAGAACAGGTGTCGTGTGAGACGCTATAGTGGAAACCATGAGACCTCCAATCTTCGTCCGTTCACTTTCGGACACCGAAAAAGAGCAGTTGGAAACCGCGCTACGCTCCAAGGACGCTTTCGTCATGCGCCGTGCCCAGATCATCCTCGCCAGCGAGAGAAGCGAGCGCGCCTCGCGAATAGCCCGCTCCTTGGGGTGCGGCTCCCAGACGGTACGTGACGCCATCCATGACTTCAACGAGAGGGGTCTTGATGCTCTGGTGGCCGGCTCCTCGCGACCCAAGCGGACCCGCGACGCCTTCGACCACCAGAGAGCCGAGGCCTTGAGGGAGATACTCCACCGCTCTCCGAGGGAGTTTGGCCGGGACACTAGCCTCTGGACGCTTGAGATGGCGGCACAGGTGAGTTTCGAGGAGGGGCTCATCCAAAGACGGGTCTCGGGGGAGACGATCCGGGCAACGCTTGCGCGCCTCCTCGGAGTGAAGTGGCAGCGGGCCAAACGCTGGATCACCTCTCCGGACCCCCTGTATGAAAGAAAAAAAGGCGGCGCTAGGTTCCCTGGCTGATGGAGCTGGCCAAGGCCGACCCTGAGTGGGTAGTGGGCTTTGAGGATGAGTGCTGGTGGAGCCGAGTGGCTCTGCCCACCCTCAGTAGCTGGGCCGAGGAAGCCAAGCCGATGCGCCTCATTCAGCAGTCGGTCGCTAAAGACGACCCCGAGCCCAAAGCCGTCTCCTGCTACGGGCTCTATGTACCGGAGTTCAAAGAGACGTGGATCAGGTTTGTAGATGGCCGTCCCGTGAGCAGCATAACGACTCGGTTTCTCGGATGGTGCACTGAGAAGTTCGAAGCGATTGGCAAGAAGGTCCTGCTCCTCATCTGGGACAACGCTTCCTGGCACATCTCCAAAGAGGTCAGGCGCTGGCTTGGCAGGCACAACCGCGAGGTCAAGAAGAGCGGAGATGGAGTGAGGATCGTGAGCTGTCTGTTGCCCAAGCAGAGTCCATGGCTCAACGCCATAGAGCCGAAGTGGGTCCACGCCAAGCGCAAGGTTGTAGAGCCCGAGGGTCTTTTGGGCGCTTACGAGCTTGCCGACAGGGTATGCCGGGTTTTCGGTTGTCCGCATTACGAGCATCTATCCAT
>JADDPM010000149.1:3059-4756 GCA_016781885.1 Rubrobacter sp. | reverse complement strand
CTGCTTCTCGGAGACCCCGTAGTACCACCGGGCCTTCTGCTTCTCCAGAAGCCGCATGCCGTACTCCGTCTGCCGCTGCCTCCCGCGGCCGTGCTCCCCCGGCGGATAGGGCTTCTTCTCGAGCGGGTTCTTCCGCATGGAAGAGAGCATCACCCCCGCCCGCCGGTCTCGCCGCCCCCTTGGACCCGTATAACGCGCCACTGCTCTTCCTGACCTCCCTGTTCCTCTACTAGCCTCTGCGCCGCTTGGGCGGGCGGCAGCCGTTGTGCGGCTGGCCCGTGACGTCCTTTATGGAGAGCACCTCGATGCCCATCGACTGGAAGGTCCTGGCCGCCATGTCCCGCCCCGAGCCGTGGCCCTTGACCTCGATGTCCACGCGACGCACGCCCTGGTCCATCGCCTTGTTCGCCACGCTCTCTGCCGTCATCTGGGCCGCGTAGGGCGTGCTCTTGCGGCTCCCCTTGAAGCCTAGAGAGCCAGCCGACTCCCAGGCTATGACGTTGCCCTCCTGGTCGGTCACCGAGACGATGGTGTTGTTGAACGAGCTCTTTATGTGGACGACGCCGGTCGGGATGTTCCTGCGGACCCTCCGGCGCGAACGGCTCGCGCCCCTGCGCTGCTGACGTTGCCTACCCATCTATTATTACGCGGCAAGGAGACCGTCTGCCTCAGCTGACCGGAAAATTGCCGCTGCCTCCTTCCTGTATGGTAAGTACAATTCGAGCATCAACTGTGGGCTCCTCGAGTCCTTGACAACCGGATATCGGCGGTTCGGGAGAGCAAACCTTCTCCCGGTAAAATGTCCGAGGTTAACCTCCGGGTTAAGTCCTTAGGGATGCGGCTGAAAGTGCTAATCCTCAGTACGGGCTCAACGAATCCTGGCTCGGGCGGAGCCTTCGGGACGTAACGTAGCTCGTTGGAGCAAGCGTGTCCCGAGAAGCCGATGCTGAAGCCGACTACTGCTTTAGCTGTCGGAGTCGTCACTTCTTCTTTCTCCCGCCTATGGACGGCTTCGGGCCCTTGCGCTGGCGGGCGTTCGTCTTCGTCCTCTGCCCGCGCACGGGGAGACCCCTGCGGTGCCGGATCCCGCGGTAGGTCCCGATGTCTATGAGCCGCCGGATGTTCTGGTTGACCTCGCGCCTGAGGTCGCCCTCGACCTGCACGTTCTGGTCAACGTAGGTCCGGATCTTGGCGACCTCGCCCTCGGCGAGGTCGCGGACCTTCGTGTCAGGGTCAACGCCGGTCTCTTTAAGGACCTTCCTCGCCGTCGAACGGCCGACCCCGAAGATGTAGGTCAGCCCGACCTCGATCCTCTTCTCCCTCGGCAGGTCTACGCCCGCTACACGCGCCATGCTCTAGCCCTGCCTCTGCTTGTGGCGGGGATTCGTGCAGATCACCCGCACCACCCCGCGCCGCCTTATGACCTTGCAGCGCTCGCATATGGGTTTTACGCTCGCTCTTACCTTCACAGCCTCTCCTTCTATTAACTAGGTCCTGAACCTGTAAGTGATCCGTCCCCGGCTCAAGTCGTAGGGGCTCAACTCCACCTTCACCCGGTCGCCCGGCAGGATCCGGATGTAGTTCATCCGCATCTTGCCCGAGATGTGCGCCAGAACGTTGTGCCCGTTGTCGAGCTCGACCCGAAACTGCGTGTTGGGCAGCGCCTCGGTGATGGTGCCTTCAACCTCTATGACGTC
>JADDPM010000149.1:1337-2951 GCA_016781885.1 Rubrobacter sp. | reverse complement strand
TCCGCCGACCTCGCCATCTCGGGTCAGCACCCAGGGGCCGTTCTCGGTGACGGCGACGGTGTGCTCGAAGTGGGCAGCGAGGGAGCCGTCGGCCGTGTAGATGGACCAGCCGTCCCACTCGCTGATGCGGATATCGTAGCTCCCCAGGGTGATCATGGGCTCTATGGCGAAGGTCATCCCGGGGAGGAGGCGCGCGCCCGTGCCGGGTCGGCCGTAGTTGGGGATCTGGGGGTCCTCGTGCATCTTGCGCCCGACCCCGTGGGAGACCAGGTCCCTCACGACCCCGTAGCCTCTGGACTCGGCCAGGGCCTGGATCGCGTGCCCGATGTCCCCGAGCCTCTTGCCGGCGCGCGCCTGCTCGATGGAGGCCTCGAGGCACCGTCGGGTGGTCTCGAGGAGCCTCTCGGTCTCCTCCGGAACCTCTCCGACCGCCACGGTGGTGGCGGAATCGGTCACGAAGCCCTCGTAGCGCACGCCGACGTCTAAAGAGATGACGTCCCCCTCCTTGAGGCGGTAGGAGCCGGGGATGCCGTGCACGATCATGGCGTTCGGCGAGGCGCAGATCGAGGCCGGAAAACCCTGGTAGCCCTTGAACTCGGGCGTCCCGCCGCGCGAGAGGATGAACTCCTCGGCTAGAGTGTCGAGCTCCTTCGTCGTGACGCCCGCACGGACGTTCCCTGCGAGCATCCTCAGGCAGGCGGCGGTTATCCGCCCGCCCTCGCGCATGGTCTCCAGCTCGGCCTGGCTCTTGCGGACGATCAAGCCTTCTCCCCCACCGCCTCGAGGACGCCCTCGGTGACATCGGGGATGCGTTGGGTGGCATCTATAGTCGCGAGGATGCCTCTCTCGGCGTAGTAGTCTTTAAGGGGCTCGGTGTGCTCGTGGTAGATCCTCAGCCGGCGCCGGAGCGCCTCTTCGGTGTCGTCCTTGCGCTGGATAAAGGGGCCTGGGTCCTCCTCGCTGCTCTGCGGCGGCGGGTCGTGCTCGACGTGGTAGATCCTTCCTGTCGCCTCGCTCGTCCGCCGCCCGGAGAGGCGTCTGATCAGGGCCTCGTCCGGCGCCTCGAGGGCGACGGCCGCATCGAGCTTGGCGGCGATCTCCCTTAGCATCTCGTCGAGGGCCTCGGCCTGGGACTCGTTTCGCGGGAAGCCGTCGAGGATCCAGGAGTCGGCCTCATCCAGATAAGGCCTCATCATCTGGATGATGATCTCGTCGGGGACCAGCTCGCCGCGGTCGTTGTAGTCTTTGATGGTCTCTCCCAGCTCGGAGCCGGACTTGATCTCGGCGCGCACCAGGTCGCCTGTGGAGATGTGCCTCGCGCCCGTCCTCTCGGAGATCCGCTGCGCCTGGGTTCCCTTGCCCGCTCCCTGGGGCCCCAGGAGTACGATCCTCATCGTTGCTTCCTCAAGAACCCCTCGTAGTTGCGCATCATCAGCTGGCTCTCGAGCTGGCGCACCGTATCAAGCGAGACGCCGACCACTATCAGCATCGAGGTCCCTCCGAGGTAGATCGATTGCGGCAGGTTCATGATGCCCGTGATCATGTAGGGCACCACAGCGACGGCGGCGAGGAAGACAGCCCCGAAGAGCGTGATCCTGGTGAGCACGTTGTTGA
>JADDPM010000149.1:0-1292 GCA_016781885.1 Rubrobacter sp. | reverse complement strand
CGCCGCTCTTCTTGAGGTTGTCGGCGTGCTCTATGGGGTTGAACTGCACGGCCGTGTAGAAGTAGGTGAACATCAGGATCAGGATAGCGTAGAGGATCAGGTAAGGCGCGTTCCCGGGGGAGAAGAACAGGGAGATCCGGCCGAGGATCGAGGTCTGGTCGCCGCCGGCGAACATCTGGCCCAGGACCACGGGGAAGATCAGGATCGAGGAGGCGAAGATGATAGGGATGACCCCTGCCATGTTGACCTTTAAAGGCAGATACGTCGTCCCGCCCTGGCTCATCCTTCTTCCTACCTGCCGCTTGGCGTAGGTGATAGGGATGCGCCGCTGTCCCTCGTTGACGAAGACGATCGCGGCGACGATGAGGAGCGCGAGTATCCCGAGGATGACCATGGTGAGCACGTTGCCGTCCTCGAGGAGCGCGCGGATCCCGCGGGGCGCCTGCGAGAGGATCGAGACCGTTATTATGAGCGAGATGCCGTTGCCGAGGCCGTGCTGGCTTATGAGCTCCCCTAGCCACATGGTGAGCATCACCCCTGTGGTCAGGGTGAGGATGACGAGGAAGAAGTCGACAGGGCTCGCCCCGGCGAGCACCGCACCCGCCTGCGGCGAGCGGAAGAACAGGACCATCGCCATCGACTGCACCAGGGCGAGCACGAGCGTGAAGTAGCGGGTGTACTGCGTGATCTTTTGCTGGCCCGTCTCACCCTCTTTGGCGAGCTCCTGCAGGCGGGGCACGGCTACCGTCATCAGCTGCATCACGATCGCCGCCGTGATGTAAGGCATTATCCCGAGCGAGAACACGGAGAGGTTGTTGAACGCTCCTCCCGTGAAGACCCCGAAGAGGCCGGTTATGGCGTTCTGCCCGGTCTGCAACCCCGTGGCGAGGGCCTCGCGGCTGATCCCCGGCAGGGGCACGAAGGCCCCGAGCCTATATAGGGCGATGATGACCGCCGTGAACATCAGCCTTTGCCTGAGCTCCGGAACCTTCCAGGCGTTCGCTAGGGACCCCAACATCTCTATCTCTCCAGTACCTCGACGTTCCCGCCCGCCGCCTCTATCTTCACTCTAGCCGACCTCGAGAAGGCGTGCGCCCTAACCGTGACGGCGCGCCCGACCTCCCCGTCGCCGAGGATCTTGACGAGCGCGGCCTTCTTCCTGATGAGGCCTGCGGCCCTCAGCTCGTCAGGGCCTATCGTATCACCGGAGATGCCCTCGAGTTGCCCAAGGTTCACGCCGGCGTAGACCACGGGGCGGGCGACGGTGTGCCTGCCCCTGGCCTCGCCCTTGA
>JADDPM010000148.1 GCA_016781885.1 Rubrobacter sp. | reverse complement strand
CCTGCCCTATGTGCGAGAGGTACTTCGCCAAAAGCTCCGGCGTCTCCGTCTCGCGCTCGACCCTGGGAATCTCCGCCTTTTTCTCTAGCTTCGTTGCCATCTATAGCCCTTCCGTGGTATAAAATCAGTTTCAAGAACCACTCTTGATTATACCGGTTTGCGGTATGTTTTAAACGCTCGTTTGTTGATCGTTTCACCGACTCTTGCCGGTATTACCTCAAGCATTTTCCGAACGCTAAGTTATATACGCAGCAGGGGCGCGATTGGTTGCATACCGGCGGGAGGAGAGGGCGCGGTTTATACTGGAGGTGTGAGAGACGTTTCGGTAATCGCCGAGGAGATAAAGACCGGGGTGCCGGAGATCCTGGAGAGGTGGCGAGCGGATAGAGAGAAGGCCGCCGGCGAGGAGTTTCATCCGCGTCTCGTGCAGGAAGTCGGGCGGGTTCTCATAATCTTTACAGAGTTCTTGCGAAGTCCGGAGCCGATCGAGGGCTTCACTCGCGAAGGGGCGACACGGGCCATGGTCGGAGAGATCTCCGCCCGCCAGTACGAGATCGGGCGGGACGCGGTCGAAGTCATAGAGGACTATGCAGCCCTCAGGCGCTGCGTGTGGCGCTTCGTCGAAGAGAGGATGGATCTCTCCTCATTCGATGGGGGTGAAGTCTCACGCTTCTTCATAAAGCTCATGCAGGCGTCCGACTGGATTACCGAGGCCGGCCTGCGCGCGTTCGATGAGATCTCGCACCAGCATATGGAGAGCGCCCTGGGCCAAGCGGCTGCCACGGACATCCTGACCGGCCTGCCCGGACGAGAGCTCTTCGATAGGCGTCTCCTGCCGCTGGCCATCAAGAAACACGAACAGGTTGCGTTGGTGATCTTCGACCTCGCTCATTTCTCCGAGACGGTGGCGTCCGGCGGCATCGCGCAGGCCCGGGAGGCCCTGCTCCGTCTCGCCGGAACGGTGGAGGAGGTCGTGCCCGAGGAGGCCGTGCGCGCGCGGTTCGGGGACGATGAGATCTGCGTTATCCTGCCCGGCGCGAGCGACGAGGAGGCGTACCGGATCTCCGAGGACGTGCTGGCGCGTCTTGCGGAGGGACCGGAGGCCCTGCCGGCCGACGCTGGGGTCGCGGTCTATCCCGAGCACGGCGACGACGCGGGCGACCTCGTCACGGCGGCGTTCCGGGCTTTGGGTACGGCCAAACGAGTGGGCGGCAGCGGCATCGTCGTCGCGCGCTAGAACGGGAGGCTCTCATGATCGCTACCTTCAACAGTCTTCCGGTGAGGGAGGGCGCTGCGGACTGAGTGATAGAGATGTTCGCCATGGTCACTCGCGGGCAGAGCAGGAAGGCGCTCGAAGCCTGGGTCGGGAGCAGGAGTTCTGTATATAGTCCGCACAAGCACTGCCCCGGCTTACGGTCACGGCTGTGAAGTAATGAGGAGGCGTGGCTATCGTCTTGGCCCATTAACGAACGAGAGGTTCTGTATGATCGCTGTCATTAATCGTCTGCCGGTGAAAGAGGGGGCGGCCGATCAGGTCGTAGAGCGGTTCGCAAATAGCCGGGGGCACGTGCAGGGTTTCCCGGGCTTCGTCTCGATGGAGGTCCTGGACTCCGAAGTGGGGGACGAGGTGCTGGTGATCACGCGCTGGCGAGACAAAGATGCCTTTAACTCCTGGGTTCATAGCGATGAGTTCGAGAGAGCGCATGGTAGGGGCGGTGGTAGCGAACTGTTGCGGGGACATCCCCAGATGGGTACTTACGAGGTCGCCGTCGAGCGCGAGCCGGGGCCACGCTAATGCTTACAACTGTAATGTAGAAAGGAGGCACGGCGCGGGCCGCTCCGCCAGAGCCTAGAGCCCGCGCCACAACTCATGAGCAGTATACCAAGGCGCCGCGTCTGTGCTAAAGGGCAGTACTGCTCCCACGCTCAGGCGGGCTTAGAAGAGCCCGTAAGCCTGAGGCCGTCGCACAGAGACGACATCTGTGATCGGTATGCGCAGGAGCACAAAGGTGCCGTCCGTGCACCGAAAGGCGCCAAGTGGATGAAAGAAGTGCTCAAAGCGATCGAGGCGGTGTTGCGCAGGACCCTGAAAGAAACCCGCCCGATCAGGCCTCCTTGTGGGATCTGTTTGAGTTAGAGCCACACAATGGCGGACAAGGCAAGTATTCAGACCGCGGGAAGGTGCTTAGTCGCCTGTACGCAAAAGCGCTTTGCAAACTCAGAGATTGGCTCGAAGAAAACGAAGAGCAAGCCGTGGAGCGCTACATGTACAACAGGTAGCTAGCTCTCCGGACACATGTAGGCGCGGCGGCTTGGCTGAAGCAGCTCCCGCCTGACACGCAGATCATAGCCAGCAGACAAGAGGATGGCCTGCCGCTGCAAGGTGTAGCAGTGAGGACCGACGGCAAGAAGTGGGATCTAAACATTCCTGTCGGAGCCCCCTCCGTAAGCCCCCTCGTTCGTGGATTAGCCCCACTCCGCCATATTAGCCCCGGTCCAATACCCCCTACCCCTCTTCGACCGGGCCACAGCGGCGCGAGGACTTCCCAGGACGGGCGGCGTGAGCTGGCCCGGGCGTTCTCGCCTACGGGCGGGGGAAGGGGCTAAAGGTTCCTCCACTTTTGGCCGATAATCTCACCGAAGGACACGGATGGGGGAAAGGTGCAACGCAGAAGTTTCAGAGAAAGACTAACCAAGGAGCTCATAGGGCTGGGCGTCAAACTGGTGTTCATCGCCCTGGCGCTTTGGCTCTGCCTCTACGTGCTGCCGGATATCATTACCGAGAGGTTTCTCTCCCAACTACCTCAACGTTTTTAGAGGTGTGTGAGAAATAGGCCCTGGAGCATCCGTTTGGGTCCTTCCTTCGTCGGGATGCCGAGCGGGTAGCCCACGTAGCCCGGGCAAGCGGCGACAACCTCCTCGGCGCAGGCTTCCGCGGTTGCGCTCTAAGGGAGGGTCGAGCACCACCCTCCTTTCTCGCATAGACCTTACCCTTGTCCTCAGACAACCTCGAAGTTGGCCATCATCATCATGTCCTCGTGCTCTAGGTTGTGACAGTGGAAGACGTACTTGCCCCGGTAGCCGTCGAACTTAATCAGGAGTCAGCCTCGCCGCCGCTGTCGAGGCTCACGGTGTCCTTCCAGCCCTGGTTGTAGGGGCCGGCGTCGCCGTTGCCACCGCCGCTGGTGAGGACCTGGAACGGAGCGAGGTGGATGTGGATTGGGTGCTCGAGGTTGAGGCCGCGTATCCTCCACAGCTCGACCGCGCCCAGCTGTGGGTTGGCGTCGATGCGGTCGGGGTCGAACGGCTCGCCGTTGACGGTCCAGAGCGTCATCCCATCCATCTTCGCTTCGCCGCGCACGAACCGGAACTCGCGCTCCACGGTTGCCTCAGACCTCGACAGCGGCCGGAAGTCGGCAGTTTCGGCGGGATTCGGCTCTCCTCAGTGCCCTCGCGCGCTACGACGAAGCGCATCACCTTGGAGGTGCTGGCCGCGCCGAACTCGTTGATAAGGGTCACCTCTGTGCCGACCGGGTAGATGGAGAAGTCGACCATCACGTCGAAGCGCTCCGCCTGAGCCATATCAATCTTGCCGTGGTTCATCGGTTTCGCTAACAAGCCCGATCACGGCCAACCTTGACGAACGACGCTCCCTCCTGGGGCGGCGGGTCGAGCGCGAGCCGGTAGCGGCGGGCGTTGGAGGCGTTGAGGAGCCGGAAGCGGTAGAGGGTATTCGTGACCTCTAAGACCGGCCATGGAACGCCGTTGACGAGTATGCAGTCCCCCAGCACCCCGCTCATGTAATCCCCCTCGACCCCCGGATCACCCTTCAGCGACGGATCGAGGGAAGGGTAGGCGAACGAGCCGTTCTCGGTGAAGGCGCGGTCGCAGATCATCAGCGGGACGTCCTGCTCGCCCGCCGGCAGCCCAAGCGCCTCCTCCTCATCGTCTCGGATGAGGTGGAACCCGGCGAGCCCCTTGTAGACCTGAGGGCCGGTGAAGTCCATTCGGTGGTCGTGGTACCGGAGGGTCGCGGCGGCCTGGTCCGAGGGATACTCATAATCGAAGGTTCCTTCCCCGATCACGTTCAACTCCGCGTGCCCGCCATGGTTACCGTGCCCAGACTTCCGACTGCCAACCGGGATCACCACGTCCGTAGGGTAGCCGTCGTGCTCGGGCGGGGTCTTGCCGCCGTGCAGGTGCACCACTGTCGGCACCGGCAACTCATTGCGGTGCCGGATGACGGTCTGTCGCCCGCGCCGCGACTCGATCGTGGGTCCCGGAAAGATGCCGTCGTAGCCCCACACTTCGGTCTTGAGCCCGGGCAGGATCTCCGCTTGGCCGACCTTCTGAGTGATCTCGTAGTATTCGGCCGAGGCGTCGGTATGTACAGGCTTCAGCACCGGGGGGATGGGATGCGGGATCGTGAACGGCTCCGGCAGCCTAGCCGCACTCTTGAGCAACGCGCCCGCGCTGCCTTGGGCGCTGTTGTTGCCGGCGATCAGGCCGCCGCACCGTGAGACGCCGAACGGCAGGAATAGTTTGGCTCCTCCGGCGAGGCTGAGCTTTAAGAATTCTTTGCGCGAGAGCTTCACACGTCATCTCCTCTCGGAATGGCACCGACGCTGGCCCGGCCTGCGCCGGAGGGCCACGGCGACCGCTACGACAGCGCACGCGAGCGCAGAGACGACTGGCAAGCTCCTCAGCATCCAGCGCACCAGCCGGAGGGGGTGCTGCTGGACACGGCGAAGCTGATCATGCCAGCTATCGCGGCCAGCGCTTCGCCAAAGAAGAAGCCTAGGACCAAGCCAAGCAGGGCTATGAATAGTGTCCTCATTTGAAA